>NZ_JBEZBN010000021.1:0-105619 GCF_040647115.1 Streptomyces sp. NPDC044571 | reverse complement strand
GCACGTACCAGGCGAGGGACAGGGTCAGCGTCACCAGCGTGGCGGTACGCAGGGCCGTGGGGGGGGGGGGGGGGGGCGGCCCGGGGGGGGGGGGGGGGGGGGGGCGGGCGGGGGGGTGCGGCCCGGGCGCGCCCCGCCCCCCCCCCGCCCTCACCCCGCACACTGCGGCGGCGGGGCCCGTCACCTGGTGACGGGCCCCGCTCGCGTTCCCGTACGCACAGCCGCGCACCGCACAGCCGCGCACCGCGCCGCGCCCGCACAGCGCGCGTGCACGCCGAAACAGCCGTACGGGCCCGGCGGGGGGAGCCGGGCCCGTACGGGCGCTGGGGAAGGGGAAAGGGGGGAGGTGCGAGGGGGCCTAGCGCGGCTGGACGGCGATGCGGGTGGCCTTGCCGGTGGAGGCGCCGCCGGTGACGAACGTGCCGTCCAGGTTGTTGATCTGGAAGGCGAAGTCGAAGTTGGCGGTGTTGCGGCCCGTCACCGTGATGTTGGCCTTGAAGGTGATCGTGGAGTTGGCCTTGCCGTCCGTGCCGATCAGGAAGGCGGTGTCGGTGTCGGAGTAGGTGCCGCAGCCGGTCTGCTTCCACTCGCCGTGCGAGGCGGTCGTGGTGTTGTTCGGCGAGGTGAAGTTGACGACGCCGGAGGTGGCGGTCGCGCTGCCGTAGTAGCTGCCGAGGAAGGTGTCGTGGGTGTTGTCGTCGACGACCTTCCAGCTGCCCGGCAGGGTGTAGCAGCTGCTGCCGCCCTCGACGGCCGCGGACGCCGAACCCGTGACGGCCGTCGCGGTGGCCAGCGCGGCGACACCGGCGAATACGGCGACCTTGAGACGGGTGCTCTTCAGCATGTGATTCTCTCCTTGAAAGGGAATGGGGGCGGCTTTCCCTTCCATGATGCCGCCCCTTTCTCCGTGGAGGTATGGACCAGTTGTCGATTCGTCAGGTCGCCCCGGGGGTGGAAATGCAGAAATCCCCGCACCGTACGGTGCGGGGATTTTGCAGGGAATGGAAGAGATAAATGAAAGGGTCAGTCGATCTGCATGACGATGCGGATCGCCGGGTCGATGTCCGGCTGCTTCGGCATGGCGGCCGGGTCGATGACGATGCCGAAGTGCTCCTCGTAAGCGGCACGCAGGGCGGCGTCGTCGGCCAGTTCGACCGTCGTGGTGCCGCCGGCGTCCGTGCGCGTCAGTTCCCGGCCGTTGACGGTGACCCGGCCGGACTCGTTCTGGATCGAGCAGATGAGGTTGTGCAGGAACACCGAGTCCGGTGCCGTGCGGTACCACCACAGGGTCGGGTGGAAGTCGCCGATCCGCACCGGCCGTTCGTCCAGCCGGTACTGGATGTTCCCGTTCAGCTCGACCTGGACGAAGCCGTCCTCGGTCCGGACCACCCGGTAGTCCCCGTGCGGGTCCTTCTGCACCTCGGCCGAGTCGATCTGCAGCGGGAAGCGGCTGTTCTTGCCGAAGCCGGCGTCGACCAGCCAGTCCTGCCCGTCCAGCCGCACCCGCAGCGCCAGGTGGCACAGCGGGGCGCCGAAGGCGCCGCCGAGGAAGACCTGGCCGGCCAGGATCTCCACGGAGAAGCCGAGCGCCTCCAGCAGGTGCCCGAAGGACGGGTTCAGCTCGTAGCAGCCGCCGCCGCGGCGGCGGGTGACGATCTTGTCGTAGAGGAAGTCCTGTTCGAGGCCCAGCTCGGCGCCCTCGACGTGGTAGTCGATGTTCTCGAACGGAACCGACAGCACGTGCCGCTCCTGCAGGTGCCGCAGCGCGTGCAGGTCGGCCCGCTCGGGCCGGCGCGCGCCGATGCGCTCCAGGTACGCGTCCACCATCGCTTCGCTGAGCATGTTCTTCTTCGTCTCCTGTGTCATCGGGACTGCCATCCGGTGGGCGGGATGTTGTGGTTCACGCGGAACACGTTCTGCGGGTCGTACGCGTCCTTGACCGTGACGAGCCGGGCGTACGTCTCCTCGTCGTACGCCGACTTCAGGTGCTGCGGGGAGCTCTCCAGGGCGCTGATGAAGCTCAGGAACGGGCCGCCGATGCGCCAGGGCTCCATCGTCTCGATCAGCCGCTCCTGGAACTCCCGCACGTCCTGGATGTGTTCGGGCCACACGGGGGCGCCGGCGAACAGCGTGTACGCGGTCTCGCGGTGCGGCAGGGCGTTGGCGTGCTCGGGCTGCCGGCCCAGCGCCCCGCCGAGGTGGCGCAGTTCGATGCCGGGGCGTACGGCATCGGCGCCCTCCTTGATCAGCGGCAGCAGGGTGTCGATCGCCGCGTCGTCGAGCTCGCGGATGCGGGTGGAGCGCTCGTAGTAGACGAACGGCACCGTCGGGTCCATGTTGATCTCGGCGACCCGCGTGTACGGCATGTCCGCGACGGTGTCGAGCACCGGCTCGGCGATCTCGCGCAGCGGGCGCACCAGCGCCTCGCCCTCCTCGTTCGAGCCGTTGAACGCGATCCGGATGTGCGCGAGGAAGCGGCCGCGGACCGGCTCCGGGAGCACGTCGATGTCGGGGAAGCGCATCACGGCGATGGAGGACTGCATCTGGTCGGGGACCGTCCGCGTCCAGTCCCGCCAGGTGCGCAGGATCGTGTCGATGTGCTCGCCGGGAAGGAACAGGCCGCCGCCGTAGAGCCGGGCCACCGGGAAGAGGCCGATCTCAAGGGAGGTGACCACGCCGAAGTTGCCCTTGCCGCCGCGCAGCGCCCAGAACAGGTCCGGGTGCTCCTCGGGCGAGACGTGCCGCAGTTCGCCGTCCGCGGTGACCAGGTCGATGTTCTTGACGTGGTCGGCGGAGTAGCCGTACGAGCGGCCCAGCGGGCCGAGGCCGCCGCCGAGGGTGTACGAGACCACGCCGACCCCGGGGGAGGCGCCGTTGAGCGGTGCCAGGCCGAAGGCGGCGGCCTCCTCGATGACCCGGCTCCACTGGACGCCGGGCTCGACGCGGGCGGTGCGCCCGCGCGGGTCGATCCGTACGCCCTTGAGGTTGCGGGTGTTGATCAGTACGGCTCCGTCGGCGGGCAGCGAGACGCCGTGGCCGGTCGCCTGGACCGCGACGGCGATGCCGTGGCGGGTGGCGAAGCGCACGGTGGCGAGGATGTCGGCGGTGCCGTCGGCCACGACCACGGCGGCGGGCCGGCTGTCCGGCAGGATCCGGTTGAAGCCGAGCGTCTCCTCCTTGTAGGCGTCGGTGCCGGGCAGCAGCAGCGGGCCGCGCAGCTCTGCTCCGAGGGCGGAAAAGTCGGGGCTGGTCACAGCGGTTCCTTTCGGTAACGGGGTGCTCACCGGGCGGCCTTGCCGGAGCTGCGCAGGCTCGGGAGGGTGAGCGCGGTGAGCAGGACCACGACCCCGCCCAGCCAGGCCACGGTGATCAGCTCCACCTGGTCGACGATCAGGCCGCCGACGAGCGCGCCGAGCGCGATGGCGAGGTTGAAGACGGACACCCACAGCGCGGAGGCGGCCTCCATCGCGTCGGGCGCGGACTTCAGCATCCAGGTCTGCAGGCTGACGGAGACACCGCCGAAGGCCAGGCCCCACAGGACCAGCAGCGCGATGCCGCCGGCCTGGGTCTTGCCGAGCAGCGGGAAGAGCAGCATCGCGGCGGCCAGGGCGACGATGATGACGGCCATGGTGCGGCCCAGGTTCTTCGCGACGGCCGCGCCGGCGACGAAGTTGCCGATGATGCCGGCGACGCCGAAGCCCAGCAGCAGGACGCTGATCAGGTCCTCGTCGATGCCGGAGACCTGCTGGAGCATCGGGCTGACGTAGGTGTACGCGGCCAGGTGGCCGGTGACGATGAGGGCGGTGGCGATGATGCCGGCCCGCACGCCGCGGTTGGCGAACTGGCCGATCAGCTCGCGCACGCCGACGGGGGCGGTGGCGGGCAGCGCCGGCAGCAGGGCCAGCAGGGCGACGAGCACCGCGAAGGCGAGGACGCCGAGCGTGGCGAACGCGGTGCGCCAGCCGGCCAGCCCGCCGATCAGGGTGCCGGTGGGCACGCCGAGGACGTTGGCGGCGGCGACGCCGCCGAAGATGAGCGCGGTCGCCCGGGGGATCGCCGCGGGCTGGACCAGGCGGAAGGCGAGACCGCCCGCGATGGCCCAGAAGCCGCCGATGGTGATGCCGACGAGCACACGCGAGGCGAGCAGCACGCCGAAGTTGGGCGCGAGGACGGTGACCAGGTTGGCGACCGCCATCACGGTCATCAGGCCGACCAGCAGGAAGCGCCGGTCCAGGCGGCCGACGAGCACCGGGATCAGCGGCGCGGACAGTGCGGCGACGAGGCCGGGCACCGTCACCATGAGTCCGGCGGTGCCCTCGGAGACGTGCAGGGCGGAGCCGACGGAGGTGAGCAGGCCGATCGGCAGCTGCTCGGCGGTGACCAGGGTGAAGATGCCGACCGCGACGGAGACGACGGCGAACCAGGCCTTCAGCGGGGTCCGCTCCGCCACCTCCTGTTCTGCGGCGGTCTCGGCGGTTGTTTCCAGGGTTGCCATGGCAAGAACCTCATTCGTGTCTCTGGGGGCGGGTGCGGCCGCCGCGTCGGGTTTGCCGTCGGGGCGGCCGTCGGAGCAGGTCAGGGGCGGGGGACCCAGCCGGACTCGTCCCAGAACCGCAGCTGCCGGAGCTTCGACGTGGTGGCGGTCCGTGCGATCCGCTCACCGCCGAGGACCAGGGTGCTGGGCCGCTCGGGATCGAAGACCGGCCACTCGGGGGCACCGGGACCGGCGGGCACGCCGTCGCGGGCGAAGGCGGCCACCAGGTCCATGAAGGTCTCGGAGACGGCGCGCTCCTGCGGTCCGTCGTGGAAGAGGGGCGTGCTCTCCGGGACCGGGTAGGTCGCGGCGATCGCGGCGGTGTCGGCGTACGTGCCGAAGAGGAACGGCGAGGTCGCCTCGTGCGGGGTGCCGTGGTGCGGGGCCCGGACGGGCTGGGCGAACTCCATGACCCACTGCGGGGAGCGGCCCTGGCGGGCGTGCCGTTCCGAGAGCCGCATGATCTGGTAGCGGAACAGCGCGTCGCCCCAGATCTCCGTCCACAGCGACAGCGGGTCCTGCGGCAGCCCGTCGGCCTCGGCCGCCTCGCGGTAGGCGGTGATGCAGGCGTCGACGAGCTCGTACGAGACCTTGGCCATGCCCTTCTCCAGCACGCCCCGGACGGCCTCCCGCAGTTCGGTCGCGTCGGTGGGCGGCGGGGTCGGGGTGGGCTGCGGCGGGCACGGGCCGGTGTAGAAGGAGCCCTCGGTCCGGGTGTGCACGGCCAGGATCGGCACCTCGGGCGTGGGCAGTTCCCAGTCGAATGCGCTCATCCAGCGGCCGTCGACGACCGGCCCGCGGAACTCGCGTCCGCTGCCCACCGCGCGCTCGCCGGGCAGCCCGCCGAACAGCTCCTCCCAGGCCTCCATCAGCGCGGAGGCGGGCACCTCGCGCAGTCCCGGCACCGTCGTGGCGAACCGGCGCGCGAGCAGCTCGTACGCCTGGCGGGAGTCGGCGGGGGTCAGCGAGGTGGAGGGGTCCCACACGTGGCAGGCGCTGATGGGGACGATGCGGCGGATGATGTGGCCCAGTTCGGGCAGGAGCGCGAGCTGCCAGGTGCTCGCGCCGCCCGCCGAGGTACCCGCGACGGTGATGTTGCCGGGGTCGCCGCCGAAGGCCGCCGCGTTCGCGTGGACCCAGCGCAGCAGGGCCGCCTGGTCCTGGAGGCCCCAGTTGGCGAAGTCGCCGGTCTCCGGGTCGGCGAGCTCCTCGTGCAGGCCGAAACCGAGGGCGCCGAGCCGGTAGTTGAAGGTGACGACGACCAGGTCGCCGCGGTCGGCGAGGCGGGCGCCGTCGTAGACGGGCAGACTGCCGCCGCCGACCATCCACCCGCCGCCGTGGATGTAGACGAGCACCGGCCGGCTGCCGTCGGTGGCGGGCGTCCACACGTTGGCGTAGAGGGAGTCCTCGCCGCTGCCGGGGATGATCGGCTGGAGCGACTCGGGAGCGAAGGCGGTGGCGTCGCGTACGCCGCTCCACGGGACGGGCGGGCGCGGCGAGGCGAAGCGCAGCCTGCCGACCGGCGGGGCGGCGTACGGGACTCCGCGGAAGACGGACAGCCGTCCGGCGCGCTGCCCGGCGACCACGCCGGCGCCGGTGTGGACCAGCACGGTCCCGGCTCCGGCCGCGGCTGCGCCTGCGGCCGGGCCGTCGGTCTCGATTCCGGTCTCGTTTTCCGGCGAGGGGCTGGTGGCGGCGGAGAGGGACATGGCCGTGAGTACTCCATCGTCATCGACGGGCGGTCAGTCACGCCGACTCCACGGTGTTGCCCATTCGAACCGAATGCGCCGCGTCGGATGACTCTGGACCATCCGATGCTGGTTACCGCGCAAGAAGGCGGCAACAAAGGGGAGTGCACTGTGTCAGGTGTCCGGTTGTCCGTCAGCTCGGGCCGGAAGCGGGCCGGTGTCGTGTTTTCATTCGGCGTACGCTGCCGGGTTCGAATCGTCAGGGAGAATGCGATGCTGGACGAAGCGGAAGTGGCCGAATACCTCGACAGGATCGGCGCGAAGAAGCCGGACACGGCGGATCTCGAAGGGCTGCGCCACCTCCAGGAGCGCCATGTCCTGTCGGTGCCCTTCGAAAACATCGACTACCACCTGGACCGGACGATCCATCTCGGCGAGCAGGTCGTCGACAAGATCGTGCGCGGGCGCCGCGGCGGCGGCTGCTACGAGGTGAACTCGGCCTTCGCCGTCCTGCTGGCCTCCCTCGGGTACGCCGTCGAGATCCTGCCGGGCCGGGTGTACCGGCCGGACGGCCTGGGGCCGGCGATGTGCCATCTGGCGGTGCGCGTGACCGTCGGCGGCGAGCCCTGGCTGGTGGACGCCGGATTCGGCCGCAACAGCCGCCATCCGCTCCGCCTCACCACCTCTGACGTGCAGCGGGACCCGCACGGGGAGTACCGGATCAGCCGCGCGCAGGGCGGCGGCCACGATGTGGAGCTCGACGGCAGGCCGCTGTACCGGCTCGACGACCGGCCCTGCCGCCTGGACGACTTCGGCCCCACCCTGTGGTGGTGGCGCACCAGCCCCGACTCCCCGTTCCTCCAGGAGCTGTTCTGCTCCATGCCGCTCGCCGACGGCCGGGTCACGCTCAAGAACAACCGCCTGGTCAGGGTCGAGGGCGGAGTCCGCACGATCGAGAAACTCGATGGCGAGGAGGCGGTTCTGGCCGCTTATCGCACCCACTTCGGAATGATGCTCGACGAACTTCCGCAAGGCGGTGGCGTGAACCGGACCGTCGGGATCCAGCTGACCTGACACAGACAGTTGACGTACTCATCGGAAGGGCGTGGACCCGATCACGGGACTCCCCGCACGATGCGAAGAGTACGGCGTTACCCCGTACCCGGAAGGAGCATTGTGTCCACCGTTGATCCCTTGCTGGAATTTCCACTCGACACCCAGCCGGACCCCGACGAATTCCTGCGCGCCGCCCTGCGCTGGCATTTCTCCCCGGAAACGGGTTCGCCGTTCTGGCTGGAACGCGCGGGAAGCCTCGGATTCGACCCGCTGACCGACGTCGGCGGATTCGCCGACCTGGCCAAGTTCCCGAACCTCGCGAACGAACTGCGCCACGTACGCGCCGAGGACCTCATACCGCGCGGCTACGGGGAACACCCCGAGGTCGTGGGCGTCTACGAGAGCGGCGGCACGACCGGCGCCCCCAAGCGCATCGTCCTGCTCCAGGAGTGGCTGGACCGGCTGCTCGCCTGGAGCAGCGCGCAGCTGGACCGCCACGGCGTCCCGCAGAACGTGAACTGGCTCGTCGTCGCCCCGACCGGCCCGCACATGGTCGGTGACGTGATCAAGCGTCAGACCGCCTTCCGCGGCGGCCTCGCCTTCACCGTCGACCTCGACCCGCGCTGGGTCAAGAAGCTCATCTCCGAGGGCAAGACCGCCGAGGCGGGCGCCTACGCGGAGCACATCGTCGACCAGGTGGCCTTCCTGCTCCAGACGCAGGACATCGGTGTCCTGATGTGCACCCCGCCGGTCCTGGAGCGGCTCGCGCGCCGCGAGGACCTCGCCAAGCTCATCGACGACAAGGTCAAGGCGATCAACTGGGTCGGCACCCAGATGGACGCCGACACCCGCTACCTGTACCGCACCGAGGTCTTCCCCAAGGCGCACCTCTACAGCGGCTACGGCTCCACGATGATCCTCGGCAATGCGAGCGAGCGCCCGGGCCTGACCGACGACGACCCGTGCATCTACGACCCGTTCTCCCCGCACATGGTCTTCGACGTGGTCGACCCCGAGACGCGCCAGACCGTCCCGTACGGCGAGCGCGGCCAGGTCGTGATGCACCACGTCAGCAAGAGCCTGTTCATGCCGAACAACCTGGAGCGCGACTACGCGACCCGCGTGCCCGCGCCCGAGGGCGTCTGGCAGCTCGGCGACTCCGTGGCGGACATCGCCCCGGTCCAGGAGTTCGACAACGAGACCGTCATCGAAGGGGTCTACTAATGAGCGCCGGGAGCGCCGGGAGCGCCGGTCTGATCACGCTGGACGCGCTCGGGCCGGCCGGGCCCTTCCGCGCGCGCAAGCGGATGACCGTCACCGATGTGACGGGCGCCCCGGCCGCCGAACTCAGCCTGGTTCCCAAGCTGTTCGTGACCCGGGCGATGGACGCCCTGCGCAAGGCCCGCACGCTCCCGCTCGACGAGCGGACCGCCGCACTGGCCCGGGCCGGGAAGATCTTCGCCGAGGAGACCATCGACGGCCTGTCGTTCGCGGAGTACGAGCGCACGGTCGCCCGGGTCTCCGGGGTGCCGCTCGGTGTCGTACGGGCCGCGACCGCCGCCATCATCGAGGCCACCGAGCTGTCCCGGTTCGCCGCCTACCAGGCGCGGCCGGCCGGCGCGGTGGAGGACTGGCGTGCCGACGGCACCCGGAACGGCAGCGCGGTGTGGACCCGTCGCGGCGACGTGTTCGCGGTGCACGCGGCCGGCAACCACCCCGGACCGCACTCCCTGTGGGTCGAGGCCCTCGCGCTCGGCTACCGGGTCGCCGTACGGCCCTCGCGCCGCGAGCCCTTCACCCCGCACCGGCTGATCTCGGCGCTGCGGGCCGCGGGCTTCGGCAACGACCAGGTCGTGCTGCTGCCCACGGACTACGACGCGGCGGACGAGATCCTGCGCAGCGCCGACTTCGGCCTCGTCTACGGCGGCGACGACGTCGTGCGCAAGTACGCGGGCACCAACGTGCTCCCGCAGGGTCCCGGCCGCTCCAAGATGCTGATCCCCGCCGGCGTCGACTGGCGCGACCACCTCGACACCATCGTGGACTCCATCAGCCACCAGGGTGGTGTGGCCTGCATCAACGCCACCACCGTGCTCGTCGACGGCGACCCGGCCCCGCTCGCGCAGGCCATCGCCGAGCGGCTCGCCACCATCCCCAGCCTGCCCCCGGAGGACGAGAAGGCCGTCCTCGCGGTGCAGCCGGTGGAGGGGGCGCGGGCCATCGAGAAGTTCCTGCTCGCCAAGGCGGCGGGGACCACGGCACACCTCGGCGGCGACGGCATCGTCGAGGAGCTCGGCGACGGCAGCGCCGTGCTGCGCCCGGCCGTGCACCAGCTGGAGCGGCCGGACGCCGAACAGGCCGGCATCGAGCTGCCCTTCCCCTGCGTGTGGGTGGCCCCGTGGTCGCCGGCCGACGGGATCGGGCCGCTGCGCAACTCCCTGGTGCTGACGGCCTTCACGGACGACGAGGCGCTGATCGACGAGCTGATCGCGGAGCCCACCATCAGCAACGTCTACCTCGGCGACCACCCGACGTACTGGATCCGTCCGGGGGTTCCGCACGACGGCTACCTCGGCGAGTTCCTGATGCGGACCAAGACCGTCATCCGCGACTGAGTCCCTTCCCGCCGCAAGGCCCGGTGGGTCCGGTCCGGGGCGTGCACAGCGCCCCGGACCGGGCCCGCGCTGCTCATCCCGTCCCTCGATTCCGCACGCATCCCGTCACTCACCAAGGAGCATTTTTGTCATGCCCATGAACGGAACGGGCACTTCCAGACCCGCGAGAGCGCCCAGGCTCGACTCCCTGACCGGTCTGCGCTTCCCCGCGGCCCTGCTGGTCTTCTTCTTCCACGCCTCCCTCGGCGTCCCGTGGATCAGGCTGTTCCAGGAGGACTCGGCCAACAACGCCTTCGCGAAGTACGCCTCGCAGGCGGGCGCCCTCGGCGTCACGTTCTTCTTCGTGCTCAGCGGCTTCGTCCTGACCTGGTCGGCCCGGGACCAGGACACGATGCGGGCCTTCTGGCGCCGCCGCTTCGTCAAGATCTACCCGAACTACGTGATCACCTGGGCGCTCGCCCTGGTCACCTTCGCGGCCGTCATGACGAAGCCCTGGCAGGCCGTGGTCAACCTGCTCATGCTCCAGGTGTGGGTGCCCGACTTCGCCACCAACTTCAGCGTGGACCCGCCGAGCTGGTCCCTCGGCGCGGAGGCGGTCTTCTACCTCTCGTTCCCGGTGCTGTTCCTGCTGGTCAAGAAGATCGCGCCGGCCCGGCTGAAGTACTGGATCGCCGGTGTCGTGGCCGCCGTCCTCCTCACCCCGACGCTGACCTATGCGGTCATCGAGAACACCGGCATGCAGATGCCCGGCGCCGAGGGCACCTCGACGGTGCAGTACTGGTTCGCGTACGTCCTGCCGCCCGTCCGGCTGCTGGACTTCGCCCTCGGCATCCTGGTCGCGCGCGCCGTGATGGCGGGCCGCTGGCGCAACATCGGCATGACCTGGTCGGCGCTGCTGCTGGCCGTCAGCTACGCCGTCGCCATGTACGTGCCGCACCTGTACGGCCAGCGCTCGGTCACGCTCATCCCGATCGTGCTGCTGATCGCGGCCGTCGCCTCCAGGGACGCCGAGGGCAAGCCGACGCCGTTCAAGAGCCGGTTCATGATCTGGCTCGGCGAGATCTCCTTCGCCTTCTACCTGCTGCACTACATCGTGCTGGCGTACTCCCGCTCCCTCCTGGGCGACCAGCTGTTCTCGACGCCGGTCGGCATCGCGCTGATCGCCGGCCAGATCGTCGTCGCCGTCCTGCTGGCCTGGGCGCTGTACGCCTGGGTGGAGGCGCCGATCACCCGCCGGTTCTCCAGTTCCCGCAAGGCCAGGGCGGCCAAGGCCGCGCGCGCCGAAGCCGCCCGCGCCGGCGCTTCGCCGGAGGCCGAGGGCCGCACCCTCGAAACCGTCTGACGCAGCGCACCGACCCGCTCCACGAGCCGCCCTCCGGGAACCCCACGCCCCGGCGGGCGGCCCCTTCATGTCGCGGGAGCCAGCAGCCGGTGTCCCGCGGCCGGCAGGCCACGGCCCACGAACGGCCGTATCTCGCCGTAGGCGCGGGCGTCGCCGACCAGGATCCCGCCGAGCAGGGTGTGGCAGTCCGCGGCCAGCACCAGCTTCGCGTACGTGCCCGCCGCCTCGTCCAGGCGGCTCAGCTCCACCGCCCCCTCGCTGCTCGCCTGGGCGTCGCCGAAGCTCGCCACCTCCACCCCGAGCAGCTTCAGCCGGGTCGACAGGTCCGCCTCCCCGAACGGCTCCGCGGGCAGGTCCAGCAGCTGCCGGGCGACCGAGGAGGCCATCCGGTAGCCCGGCGCGGCCAGCCCGTGGCAGCACCCTTCCACCGCCGCGCACTCGCCGATCGCCCAGATCCGCTCGTCCCCGGTCCGGCACAGCCCGTCCACCAGGAATCCGCCGCGCCCGCCCGTGGCCAGGCCCGCCGGACCGGCCAGTTCGTCCCGGGGCCGCACCCCCGCCGAGAACACCACCACGGCCGCCTCCAGGGACGTACCGTCGGCCAGGGCCACCGCGGCGGCCCGGCCGTCCGGTCCCGCCTCGACCGCCGCCGTCGCCGTACCGCAGTGCACCCTCAGCCCCTGCTCCCCGACGCGCCGCCCGAGCACCCCACCGCCGGCCGCGTCCACCTGTACGGGCATCAGCCGCGGGGCGAGCTCCACCACGTGCGGCTCCATGCCGAGCAGCCGCAGCGCGTTCGCGGCCTCCAGGCCCAGCAGCCCGCCGCCGATCACCACGCCGGGGCGGCCCGGTACGGCGGCCTCGCGGATCGCGTCGAGGTCGTCGAGGCAGCGGTACACATGGCAGCCCGGCAGGTCGTGCCCCGGCACCGGCGGGACGAACGGCCGCGAGCCGGTGGCCAGCACCAGGGCGTCGTAGCCCACCACCTCGCCGGAGGCGGTGACCACCGAGCGCGCCGCCCGGTCCACCGAGGCCACCGGGGTGCTCAGCCGCAGGTCGAGCAGCGGGTCGTCCAGGAAGCCGGGGGCCGCCAGGGTCAGGTCGGCCGCGCTCCTGCCGTCGAGGTACGAGGAGAGCGCGACCCGGTCGTACGCGGGGTGGCGCTCCTCTGCCAGGACGACGATCCGCCAGGCTCCGGCGGGGTCGAGGGAGCGCAGCTCCTCCACGAGGCGGTGCGCGGCCATGCCGTATCCGGCGACGACCAGAGTGCGCTGTGTGCGGTTCACGAGGTGCTGCTCCCTTCGGTGCGGGCCGCGGCGCCGCACAGCGCGCGCACGGCGTCCGTGCAGCCGCCGCAGCCGGTGGTGGCGCGGGTCGCCGCGGCGATCTGCGCCACATCGGCGGCGCCGGCCCGGCAGGCTTCGGTGATGGTGTGCTTGGTGACGGTGTTGCAGCGGCAGACCACCGCGTCGCCGGGCAGTCCGTCACTCCCGGGGGCGGCCGGCGCGATGCCGAGGAGGAACTCCAGCCGCCCGGACGGCACCGGCAGGTCCTGTTCGTAGAGCCGGCTCACGGCGGCGACGGCCCGCGGCAGTCCGAGCAGCACCGCCCCGGTGATCCGCCCGCCGGCCAGGGTCAGCCGGGCGTACCGGCCGCGCGCCGCGTCTGCGAAGGAGACCACCTCCGAGCCCGCCGCGGGCGCCGCGCCACCTCCCAGCCGGACCAGGTCCAGGCCGGGCACCCGCAGCCGGGCGATGTGCCGGGTCCCGGGGTGGGGCGCCGGGTCGCCGGCCAGCTGCCGGGCCAGCGACTCGGCCTGCGCCCACGCCGGTTCGAGGTGCCCGGCGGTGTCGGCGGGGTGTTCGGCGCAGTCGCCGATGGCGTGGATGCGCGGGTCGTCGGTGCGCAGCAGGTCGTCCACCACCACGCCGGAGCGGACGGTGAGCCCGGCCCGGCGGGCGAGTGAGGTCTCCGGGACGGCGCCGGTGCACAGCAGCAGCAGGTCGGCCGCCAGCACCCGCCCGTCGTCGAGGGTGAGCTTGCCGGAGCAGTACCCGGCCGCCTCCCGCCCGGTGTGGACCTCCACCCCGAGCTCCTGCAGGCGCCGGGTCAGGAGCGGGCCCCCGGTGGTGTCCAGGTGCCGGTCCAGCGGATGCGGACCGCGGTGGACGAGGGCCACCTCGTGGCCCGCCCGGCGCAGCGCGGCGGCCGCCTCCACCCCGAGCATCCCGCCGCCCAGCACCACCGCCCGGCTCGGCTCCTGGGCGCTCAGACGGGCGACATCGGAGAGGGTCCGCGGGGCCGCCACCCCGTCCTGCGGGGACGGCACCCCCTCCTGCAGGGACGGCACCCGGGCCAGTCCGGGGATCCGGGGGACGGCCGGCCGGGCCCCGGTGGCCAGCACCAGCGTGTCGTACCGGTGCACGGAGCCGTCGGCGGTGTGCACGCGCCGCCCGGCGCGGTCGATGCGGGTCACGGTGACCCCGGTGCGCAGGCGCGTCCCGGGGGGCAGCGCGGGCAGGGCGAGGGCGTCCGGGCCCAGCGTGCCGTCCAGTACGGAGCCCAGCAGCACCCGGTGGTACGGGGCCTGCGGCTCGGCCCCGAGCACGGTGACCGGGCCGCGGTGGCCGTGGTGGTGCAGCCGTTCCACGAAACGGTGGGCGGCCGGTCCGCCGCCTACGACCAGTACCTCGCCCGCGCTCACAGTCCGGCCTCCGCCGGCTCTATCCGCACCGCGCAGACCTTGAACTCCGGCATCCTGCTGCGCGGGTCGAGGGCGGCACCGGTGATCAGGTTGGCCCGGCCGGCCCCGGTGAAGTGGAACGGCAGGAACACCGTGTCCGTACGCAGCGAGCCGACCAGGCGGACCCGGGCGAGCGTGGCGCCGCGCGCCGAGACCACCCGGGCCGCGGCCCCCTCGCGCAGCCCGTGCCGCTCCGCGGTGTCCGGGTGCACCTCGACGAAGGCCTCCGGGGCGGCCGCGGCCAGCTCCGGCACCCGGCGGGTCTGCGCGCCCGACTGGTAATGGGCGAGCACCCGGCCGGTCGTGGCGTACAGCGGGAAGTCCGCGTCGGGGGTCTCGGCGGCGTCGCGGTGCTCGACCTCGGCGAAGCGGGCCAGCCCGTCCGGGTGCGCGAAGCCGTCGAGGAACAGGCGGGGCGTGCCCGGGTGGGCGTCCTCGCCCTCCGCCGTGTCGGGGCACGGCCAGTGCAGGGCCTCGCCCGCGTCGAGCCGTTCGTAGCTGATGCCGGAGTAGTCGGCCTTTCCTCCGCGCGAGGCCCGGCGCAACTCCTCGAAGACCTCGCGGGGCGCGGTCGGGAAGCGGCCGGGGTCCTGGCCGAGCCTGACGGCGATGCCGTGCAGCACGTCCAGGTCGCTGCGGGCCTCTCCGGGCGGTGCCAGCAGCCGGCGCCGCCGCAGCACCCTGCCCTCCAGGTTGGTCATGGTGCCCTCCTCCTCCGCCCACTGGGTGACGGGCAGGATGACGTCGGCCAGTTCGGCGGTCTCCGAGGGCACGAAGTCGGCGACGACCAGCAGGTCCAGCGACTTCAGCCGGTCGGCGATCCGGGCGGCGCGGGGCGCGGAGACGACCGGGTTCGAGCCGAAGACGAGCAGGGCGCGCGGGCCGCCGTCCGTGCCGAGCGCGTCGAGGAGTTCGTACGCGCTGCGCCCGGGGCCCGGCAGCTCGTCCGGCGACACCCCCCACACGGCGGCGACATGGGCGCGCGCGGAGGGATCGGCCAGCATCCGGTAGCCGGGCAGCTGGTCGGCCTTCTGGCCGTGTTCGCGGCCGCCCTGGCCGTTGCCCTGGCCGGTCAGGCAGCCGTAGCCGCTGCCCTCGCGGCCGGGCAGGCCGAGGGTGAGGGCGAGGTTGATGAAGGCGGCGACCGTGTCGGTGCCCTTGCTGTGCTGTTCGGCGCCGCGCCCGGTCAGGACGTACGCCCGCTGCGCGCCCGCCAGCAGTCGCACGGCCTCGCGCATCTCGGCGACGGGGACCCCGGTGACGCGCTCCACCCGCTCGGGCCACCAGGCGGCGGCCCGCTTCCAGGCGGCCTCGAAGCCGGTGGTCCGCTTGTTCAGGTAGCCGTGGTCGGTGTGGCCTTCGGTGACGGCGAGGTGCAGCAGGCCCAAGGCGAGGGCGAGGTCGGTGCCGGGGGCCGGCTGGAGGTGCAGGGCGGCGGTCTCGGCGGTCGGGGTGCGGCGCGGGTCGATGACGATCAGCTGCGCGCCGCTCAGGTGGCGCATCAGCGGCGGCATCGTCTCGGCCGGGTTGGCCCCGGCGAGCAGGATCACCTCGGCGGACCCGAGGTCGGTGACGGGGAAGGGCAGGCCCCGGTCGAGTCCGAAGGCGGCGATGCCGGCGGCGGCCGCGGAGGACATGCAGAACCGGCCGTTGTAGTCGATCTGGCTGGTGCCGAGCGCGACCCGGGCGAACTTGCCCAGCTGGTAGGCCTTTTCGTTGGTGAGCCCGCCTCCGCCGAACACGCCGACCGCGTCCGGTCCGTGCGCGGCGCGGATCTCCCGCAGCCGGCCCGCGATCGTGTCGAGGGCCGCCTCCCAGGTGGCGGGGGCGAGTCGGCCGTCGGAGCCGCGCACCAGGGGCTGCGTCAGGCGTCCGGGGGTGTCGAGCAGGGCGGCCGCCGTCCAGCCCTTCTGGCACAGCCCGCCCTGGTTCACCGGGAACTGCGCGGGTCGGACCGTCGTGCGGCCCCCGCCGTGGGCGAGCCGGGTGCCGCACTGGAGCGCGCAGTAGGGGCAGTGGGTGGCGACCTCGGTGACCTCGGCGGCCGTGGCGACCTCGGCGCCGGCGAGGGCGACGGCGGCGGTGGTCTCGGCGTGCTCAGACACGGGAGGCCTCCGCACGGACCGGCGCGGCGTCCGCGGCGGCGGACCCGCCCGGACGCCGGCGCAGGTAGACCGCCCAGGTGACCAGTACGCACACCAGGTAGAAGCCGAGGAAGGCGAGGAAGGCGGGCTCACCGGAGGCCGAGGGGCCGCTGTAGGCGCTGCGGAAGGCCAGGTTGACGCCGACTCCGCCGAGCGCGCCGACCGCGCCCGCGATGCCGATCACCGCGCCGGAGAGCCTGCGGGCCCGCGCGAAGGCCTCGGCCGCGTCGTGGCCCGAGGTGACCGCGTCCTGCGCCTGCCGGGCAAAGGCGGCGGGGATCATCTTGTAGGTCGAGCCGTTGCCCGTGCCGGTCAGCACGAACAGGGCGGTGAAGCCGGCGATGAACAGCCCGTACGAGCCCTGCACGGAGGCCACCAGCAGTACCCCGGTCCCCGCGGCCATCGCGCAGAACGTCACGAGGGTGACCCGCGCCCCGCCCCACCGGTCGGCCAGCAGCCCGCCCACCGGCCGGAACAGCGAGCCGAGCAGCGGCCCGAGGAAGGTGTGGGAGGCGGACTGGAGCGGGGTGGCGCCGAACTGGCTCTGCAGGACCAGGCCGAAGGCGAAGCCGTAGCCGATGAACGAGCCGAAGGTGCCGACGTAGAGCAGGGAGATCCACCAGGTGTGCGGGTTGCGGGCGGCCTCGCGCTGGGCGCCCGGCGCGCTGCGCACGGCGGTGAAGTTGTCCATCTTCAGCGCCGCGAGCAGCGAGGCCAGGGCGATCAGCGGGAGGTAGACGGCGATGACGTACGCGGGGTGGGTGCTGCCCGCGGTGGCGATCACCAGCAGGCCGATCAGCTGGATCGCGGCGACCCCGAGGTTCCCGCCGCCCGCGTTGATGCCGAGGGCCCAGCCCTGCAGGCGCTGCGGGAACAGGGCGGTGATGTTGGTCATCGAGGAGGCGAAGTTCCCGCCCCCGACGCCGCCGGCCGCGCCGATCAGCAGGAACACCCACAGCGGGGTGCCCGGGCGCTGCACGAAGAAGAAGGCGGCGAGGGTGGGGACGAGCAGGACCGCCGAGGCGAACACGGTCCAGTTGCGGCCGCCGAAGCGGGTGACCGCGTAGCTGTAGGGCAGGCGCAGGGCCGCGCCGACGAGGGTGGGAACGACGACGAGCAGGAACTTCTGCGAGGGGGTGAAGCCCAGGCCGATCGCGGGTGACATGAAGAGCACCAGGACCGACCACATGCTCCACACGGAGAAGCCGATGTGCTCGGAGAGGACCGAGAGGATCAGGTTGCGGCGGGCGGTCCGCTTGCCGGAACGCTGCCAGAACTCCTCGTTCTCCGGGTCCCAGTCCTCGATCCAGCGTCCGGTGGCGGGCCGTGCGGGCGGCGTCATGGCTCCTCGGCTTTCTACTCGGGTGGGTCGACTTCCTGAACTATACAGTTCAGTTCAGTCTGACTCAATGGGTCAGACCCCCCGAGTCGGTCAGACCCCCCGAGTCGGTCAGACCCCCCGAGTCAGCGCCCGGTCCACCAGCGCGCCCGCGCCGCCGGTGTACGTCGCCGGGTCGCACAGCGCCACCAGCTCCTCCGTGCTCCAGTGCCCGTCGAGTACCGGCTCCCCGGCGAGCAGTTCGTGCAGCGGGCGCCCGCTCTCCTCGGCCACGGCCGACACCCGGGTCAGCAGCTGCTTCGCCGCCGTCTTGCCCAACTGCGGTGCGAGCACGGCCGCGATCCGCTCGGAGACGATCCGGCTGCCGGTCAGCAGCAGGTTGGCGTGCATCCGCCCGGGCCGCGCCTCCAGGCCCTCGGCGAGTTCGACCGCGGTGTGGGCGGCGCCCCCGGCGAGGCGCAGGCATTCGCGCAGCAGCTGCCACTCGGCGTGCCAGGCACCGGCCGAGCGCTCGTCCTCGGAGACCAGGCACTGCACCAGCCCGGTGGCGAGCACCGGCACTTGGAGGGCGGCGCTGCGCAGCAGGGTGCTCAGGACCGGATTGCGCTTGTGGGGCATGGCCGAGGAGCTCCCGCGGCCGGCCACGGCGGGTTCGGCGACCTCGGCGACCTCGGTGCGGGACAGGTTCTGCACGTCGACGGCGATCTTGCCGAGGGCGCCCGCGGTGAAGGCGAGGGCCGCGGCGAGGTCTGCCATCGGCGTGCGCAGTACGTGCCAGGGCAGGGCGGGCCGGGCGAGTCCGGTCTCGGCGGCGAAGGCTTCCTCCAGCCGGTCCAGGTACACCCCGGGCTCGGGCCGGCCGCCGGCGTCGTCGAGGCGGGCGTACTCCAGGTATCCGGCCAGCGTGCCGGCCGCCCCGCCGAGCGACACCGGCAGGCCGCCCTCCTGGACCCGGGCCAGCCGCTCGTCCGCGTCCAGCACCAGCTGCCGCCAGCCGGCCGCCTTCAGCCCGAAGGTGGTGGGCACGGCCTGGAGGGCGAGGGTCCGCCCCGCCATCGCCGTGTCCCGGTGCTCGCCGGCCAGCCGGCCCAGCGCGGCCGCGGTGCGCCGCAGGTCGGCCCGGACGAGCCGCAGCGTGCGGTCGGCGACCAGCATGGCGCCGGTGTCGAGGATGTCCTGGCTGGTGGAGCCGCGGTGCACGTACTCGGCGGCCCGCGGGTCCTCCTCGGCCACCACCCGGGTCAGCGCCTGCACCAGGCCGACCACCGGGTTCGCGGTCTCCCGGGCGGCCAGGGCGAGGGCCCGCAGGTCGAGCCGGTCGGCGCGGGCCGCCCGGGTGATGGTGTCGGCGGCCTCCTTCGGAAGGGTGTCGAGCGACGCCTGGGCCCGGGCCAGGGCGGCCTCCGCGTCGAGCATGGCCTGGAGCCAGGCCAGGTCGGACACGGCCTCCTCGGCGGGGGTCCCGGCGCGTACCGGCGAGAGCAGTCCCGCGTCGGTCAGGAGGTCCTGGCGGGGCAGGGAGCTCATACCAGGACCCCGGTCAGGTCGGTCTCGGCCGGCAGCGGGGCGACCCCGGAGGGGACCGTGGTCGCGGCCGGGAGGGCCAGGACGGAGCGGGCTATCGCGTCGGAGTCCCCGAGGGTGACCGAGTCGACGCCCGGGCGGATGCCGGCCGCGGTGACCCAGTGCACGGACTCCGTGGGCACCCCGTACGCGAAGCGGCGCGGGTGGGCGCGGCCGCGGGCGTCGAGCAGCCGGTACGGGCGCTCGGTGACGGCGAGGCCGCCCGACTCGTAGCTGGTGCCGTCGGATCCGGCGATCCGGTACGTGGTGCACTGCTCGGTGTCGAGCAGGTGACGCAGCAGCGGGTCGTCGGTACGCCGCAGGTCCGGCTCGGGCAGACGGGCCTCGATCAGCACGGTGGCGCGGACCACCGGGCCCGGGACGGTGCGGGAGCGGGCGAGGAAGGTGGCCTGGTCGCCGGCGGCGGTGTCGACCCGGATCTCGGTGCCCGGACCGGTCAGGACCAGCACCCCCGCCTCGATCAGGGCGATCATCTCCTCGATGCGGGAGGCCGGCGGGCCGATGGAGAGGAAGGCGTTCAGCGGGGTGTACCAGCCCTCCAGGTCGTCGCGGTGCGAGTCGCCGTCCAGACCGCCGTGGTCGACGGCGAGGCGGATCTCGTTGCGCAGGTCGCGCATGACGTCCAGGGCGGCCTTCAGGGGACCGCTGAGATTGCCGGCCCGGGCCTCCGCGACGTCCTGCTCCAGGTAGGCGACGAGCCACCGCCGGAAGTCCTCGCGGCTGGTGAACTCCCGGTCGCCGTAGGGGCGGGAGAGCTTCTCCCAGTTCCAGCGCTGCTCCTCCTCGATGCCGTAGACGTCCAGAAGGGAGGCCCGGTCCTCCTCGTCCTCCAGCGACAGGAAGCGGGTGGTGAAGCCCTCGCGCTCACCGCCGCGGCCCCGGGTCTCCAGCAGGGTGCCGTAGTAGACGCTCTCCGTCTCGCGGGAGATCAGCGGCCACAGGTCCGCGGAGAAGCTGATGCCCTCGCCGCCCCGGGAGCGGGCACGCAGGCCGGCGATGGCCTCGGGGGTGAGCAGTCGCGGCAGGTGGCGGCCGTACGCGCCCTTCTCGTTCTCGCCGCGGGCGTGGTAGGGGATGCCGCGCCGGGAACTGGCGTACATCACCGGCTCGTTGCCCGAAGGCCGGTAGGACAGCCGGCCGTCCTCACCGCGGACGAAGGCGCCGCCGCGGCCTGCGGTGAAGAGCGCCATGTGGTCGAAGAAGTTCAGCCCGAGGCCGCGCAGCAGGACGTTCTCGCCGGGCTTCACCGTCTTCAGGTCCAGGTCGGCGGGGTTGGCGGGCGTGATGTAGGTGAGGTGGTGGATGCGGGCGAGGCTCGCGGTCTTCGCCTCGCGGGGGGTCAGCCGGGCGGGTACGTGGCCCTGCGCCATCACGATGGCGTCGAGCTTGTTGAGGCGCGTGCCGTCCTCCAGCCGGACGCCCTGCTTGCCGCCGGGCGTGCCGTGGGTGTCGGCCATGGCCACGGCGCGGGAGCGGTGCACCTCGACCGTGACGTGGTCCGGGGCGCCCTGGACGACGCGCTCGAAGGTGGCACGCAGGTAGCTGCCGTAGAAGGCGCGGGTGGGGTAGGTGTTCGGTCCCAGGCGGCGGGCCTCCGCGAGGGTCGCCGCGTCGGCGTCGCCGCTCCCGGCGATGTCCTGGGCCCACTCGTACAGGCTGGGACCGGGCTCGATCGGGCCCTCGGTGCGGACGCTGTCGTCGGTGTAGACGGTGATCTGCGAGGCGACCGTGTTCATCAGCAGGTGCTGGGACTGGTCGGGGCGCCAGACCTGGCCGGCGCCGGGAGCCGAGGGGTCCACCACGTGGACGGTGACCGCGCTGTGGGCCGGGCTGCGCCGCTCGTTGGCGCACAGGCGCTCCAGTACGGAGAGACCGCGCGGTCCGGCGCCGATGATGGCCACCTGGATCCGCCCCTGGTTGCCGCTCATCGCTGGACTCCGTTCCGGTCGGTGGCCGCGTCGGCGGCCTCGTCGGTCGTGCGGGCGCCGTGCATCCAGGCCACGTAGTCGTGGAGCTGGTCGGGGGTGAGGGCGGACAGGGCGGCGTTGCGGTCGGTGGCGGCGGCGCCGGAGGTGTGCCAGAGCTTGATGCTCTCGCGGGCGAGGAGCTGGATCCGTCCGGTGCGCTCGCGCCGGTCCGCGTTGAACTTCTCGAAGCGCTGCGGGAGTTCACCGGTGGAGCAGTCGAGCAGGTCGCCGAGGATCACGGCGTCCTCCAGGCCCTGGCAGGCGCCCTGCGCCACGTAGTGCAGCATCGGGTGGGCGGCGTCGCCGAGGAGGGCGACCCGGCCGTCGGTCCAGGTGTCGACCGGGTCGCGGTCGACGAGCACCCAGGACTTCCAGCCCTCGCCGAGGGCGAGCAGGCGCTGCGCGTCCTCGCCGAGGGAGGCGAACTCGCGGCGGATGTCACCCTGGGTGGCGGGGAGTCCGGCGTGCGTCTCGGTCGCCTTGTTGTCGCTGCTGGCCGCGAGGTTGAGGTACTTGCCGCCGGCGATCGGGTAGTGCACGAAGTGGCAGCCGGGCCCGGTCCACCAGGTCACGGAGGTCAGGTGGCGCAGCTCCTCGGGGACCTGCTCCATCGGGATGACGGCGCGGTAGACGGTGATCCCGGAGTTGCGGGGAGCCCCGTCGCCGACGAGTTGGGCGCGGATCGCGGAGTGGATGCCGTCGGCGCCGATCAGGGCGTCGCCCGTGATGCGGTCGCCGTTCTCCAGGACGACGGTGACGCCGTTCGCGTCCTGTTCGTAGCCGGCGGCGCCGGCGGCGCTGCGCAGTTCGACCGCTTCCTCGGCCCGGCAGGCCTCCAGCAGCGTGGTGTGCAGCTCGGCGCGGTGGACGACGGCGTACGGGTTGCCGAACCGCTCGCGGTAGCGCTCGGTCAGGTCCATGCTGACCACGTGCTCGCCGGTGACCCCGTCCATGAACCGCAGGGCGTCCATCCGTACGGCGGTGGAGCGGACGGCGTCGCCGAGGCCGAGGCGGTCGAGCGCGTGCAGGCCGTTGGGGGCGAGCTGGATGCCGGCGCCGATCTCGGCGAACTCGGGGGCGCGTTCGAGGACCAGGACGCGGTGTCCCTGCCGGGCGACGGCGAGGGCCGTGGCCAGCCCGCCGATTCCGCCGCCGACGATGATCAGCTTCGACATCAGACCTTCTCCTCAATGCCGGCGGGGGAGGGGGCGCCGGCGGTGAGCAGCCGGGCGAGCTCCAGCCGCTTGATCTTGGTGGTGGCCGTCTGCGGCAGGTCGGACTGGCGCCACTGGACGGGCTCGGCCATCGGGGGGAGGCCGGCGGTGGCGGCCTTCCAGGCCTCCGGGTCGAGCGGCTTGTCGTCCTTGGTGCAGACGACGGGGACGGCGCGGCCGGTCTCGTCGGGGATGATGATGACCTCGGCGAGCTCCTCCAGCCGGGTGAAGAGGGTGTCCTCGGCGGCGAGGGTGGAGCCGAAGCCCTCGATCAGGTCGACCTCGCGGTCCAGCAGGTGCACGCAGCCCCACTTGGTGCGGTAGCCGACGTCGCCCATGCGCCACCAGCCGTCGTTGACCTGCTTGTCGTAACGTTCCTGCTCGCCGAGGTAGGTGACGATCCGGCCGTCGCTCCTGACCTCGATGAAGCCCGGGTTGGTCTCGGACGGCGGCAGGCCGTTGCGGCTGACGACGCGGACGTCGGTCATGCCGGGGAAGGGCATGCCCACGCAGCGGCCGTCGGCGTCGAGCCCGCGGCGCTTGGAGAAGGAGCGGGCGACGGCGGGGCCTATCTCGCTCTGCCCGTAGAGCTGGCCGAAGACGGCGCCCTTGCGCTTGGTGGCGGCGAGCAGCCGTTGCACGGTGCGCGGGTGGATGGCGTCGAAGGTGCTGCTGAAGAGCTTCACGTTGGCCAGGGGGCCGCGCGGGTCGTCCGCGAGTTCCTCCCACTCCATGAAGGAGTTCGGGTGGGCCTCCAGGATGCCGGGACGCAGCCGGGCGAAGAGGTCGGCGGCGTGCTGGGGGTCGGAGTCGGCGAGGACGACGATGGGGAAGCCGCGGAAGAGGGAGATGGCGAGGGCGGTGATCAGCCGCGAGTGGACGAAGGAGACGTGCATGGCGATCGTCTCGCGGCCCGGGAGCAGCGGCCTGGTGATCGTCGCCTGCGGGCGGTAGCGGGCCTGCAGGGTGGCTCCGGTGTGCACGGCCAGCTTCGGGGTGCCGGTGGTGCCCGAGGTGTGGGTGATCAGGGTGGGGTGCTCGGGCGGCATGGTGACGGCGGGGACCCGGGGGGCGCCGGCCAGCGAGGCCAGTTCGGTGGCCTGCTGGTAGCTGCCGGAGGTCAGCAGCACCTGCGAGGCCTCCGCGAAGACCGAGGCGGGCAGCTCGGTCTCCAGCTTGTTCTGGTCGGTGATCAGGTAGGGCTGGTCGGTGCGGCGTACGAGTTCGGCGACGGTCTCGCCGTCGAGCTTCGGCGACAGCAGCACCGGTACGGCGCCGATGCGGGCCACCGCGCAGGCCAGCAGGGTGATGTCGAAGCCGTCGGACTTGTAGACGACGACGCGGCGGCTGGGGCGGACGTCGGCGGCCCAGAGTCGGGAGGCCATGTCGTCGATCAGGTCGGCGACCTCGGCCACGGTCGCGCGGCGCCCCAGTGAGGGGGCTATGTCGAGGTCGTGATCGAGGATCACGACGTTCGTCGGGTGCTTCGCGGCAGCCCGTTCGAAGAGCGTTCCGAGCCGGATGCCCTTGTTCCCGATGCGCTGGAGAATCATCGTCTGGCCTCTCTCAAGTGCCTTGCGGTGGAGTCGGTCACGGGGTGGGGCGGGTGCTCAGGCGGACTTCCCGGCGAGGTCCTTCTCGATGACGACCTTGATGCGCTCCAGGGTCTCGGCGAGGTCGCCGGCCACCTTCTCGCCCCACTCGGCGAAGAACTGCTGCTTCTGCGCCTCGTCCATCTCGGCGGTGATCCCGCGGATCCCCTCGGTGGCGGAGCCCATCCGGAAGTGGTGGGCGAGCAGGCTGCCCCCGCCGTCGGCCTCGATGGAGAAGCCCCAGACGCTGTCCTGCTTCTCGCCGGAGCTGTTGTGCATGGCCCACTGGAAGGTCCGGCCGGGCTCGGCGGCGACGACCTCGGCGTACGTCGTCCACTTGCCGCGCACCACCGGCGCCCAGGCGACGACGTCCTCGCTGCGCTCGTTCTCGCCCTTGAACACCGAGCCGACCGCGCCGGGGGCGCCGGAGCTCCACTCCCCGCCGAGGCACTCGGGGCTCCACTCGCCGCTGCGCGCCAGGTCGCTGACGACGGCGTAGACCTCGGCCGGGGTGGCGTCGACGTGGACCTGGGCGCGCGACCGGAAGAGGGGAGTCTGGGTGGCGCTCATGGATGGGTCCTCCTGTTGCGTCTTCGGATGCTTCAACTGCCGTGCTGTTGCGCCCCTTTCGGCGCCTCGGCTAGATGAACCATACAGTTCAGTTCAATTGAACGCAACGGTACAGTTCAGTTGGGTTCTAGACTGGCCCCTGCAGCCGAGGAGTAGGGATCGACATGAGCGCACGGACCGGCACCACCGACGCCCCGCAGGCCGTCCCCACGGGGGCGCGCGCCGCGCGCAAGCGCCAGGCCATCCTGGAGGCGGCGCGCACGGTCTTCCTGCGCGAGGGCTTCGGGGCGGGGGTGGACCAGCTGGCCGCCGAGGCGGGCGTCTCCAAGGTCACCATCTACAACCACTTCGGCAGCAAGGAGAACCTCTTCAACGCCGTGATCGGGCAGACGCTCGACGAGGCGCTGGAGGTGGCCCAGTCGGTGATCCAGGCCAAGCTCGCCGAGTCCGACGACGTCCGCACCGACCTGCTGGAGGCCTGCCGCACCTGGGTCGCCGGCCTCACCACGCCGGAGGTCCTGGCCCTGCGCAACGTCATCGCGGGCGAGCGCCACCGCTTCCCCGAGCTCGGCACCACCTGGCAGGAGGAGGGCCCCGGCCGCCAGCACGCGGCCCTGGCGACGGCCCTGGGCCGGCTCGACCAGCGCGGCCTGCTGCGCATCCCGGACATGGAACTGGCGGTGCTCCAGCTCTCCGGGCTGGTCCTCTCCCCGCACCTGGTCTACGGCGCGTACGGCACGGCCCTGGACGCGGACCTCGCGGAACGGCTGGTGCAGGGCGGGGTGGACATGTTCCTGAACCAGTACGGGGTCAAGAGGTAGCCTGCCCAGGGGAGTTGACGACCGAGGGGGCAGGTCCGCATGCGGCTGTACGTCTTCGTCCGCGAGGGTGACTGGACCGCGGTCCGGCACAGCACGTACAGCGGCCGGTCGGCCTGGATCCTCTCGGACATGGCGAGGCGGGGCTTCGGGCCCGACGCGGCCGGGGACGGCGAGCGGGGCGCGGACGGTGGGCCCGGCGGGCCCGGCGGCTCCGGCGAGGACGGCGGCGACGCCGGTCTGGCCCGGTGGCGGGCCGCGGACCGGCGGATGCACCAGGGGGCCTTCGAGATCTCCGTCCCGGACGCCGGCTCCCTCACCGTCGGCGCCCTGAAGGACCGCTGCCTGGCCGAGGCCCGCCGACGGGGAGCGGCAGCCCCGGAGCCCGCCGCCCCGGACCCGGGGGCCGCGGGCCCCTCGTTCTTCGGTCCGGACCGCATCGTGGACGTCTGGCTGACCGACGCGGCGACCGACGACCGCCTCCCGGACGAACTGCGCCTGGCCGATACCGCGTTGGCCGCCGGGGACCTGGTCGTCCTCTGCGTCGAGCACACGCCCTTCGCGATGTACGAGATGGGGGCGGCCGCCACCGCGGAAGAGCTGCTCGGCTGGCTCCCGCTCGCGCAGACCACGGCAGCCCCCGACGGCAGGCCCCGCCTGTGGGGCGTCCTGCTCTACACCCGCGCCGACGCCGAGCTGGCCACGTACGTACGGACCCACTTCGACGACCTGAACGTGCTGTCCGGTCCCGCCACCCGGGTCTTCGCCGTGGAGCGGCGCGCGAGCCGGTCCGCGGCCAGGAAGTACTGGCGCCGCCACCTGGAGCCCGACCTGTACCGGGTCCTGTCCGCGGTGCGCTGGCTGCGCTGGACTCCGTACGATCCGCAGGGCGCGTACGAGGTCGCCGCCACGCTCGGCATCGCACCCGAGCGCCTCCCCTGCCTGGTCTTCTGCCACGCGCTCGACGGTCCGGTGCCCGAGGGGGAGAAGATCGTCTTCCCGATCGAGCAGACCTCCACGGCCTACTTCCGGTCCCTCTTCGGAGGCATCAACCGGGTCCTGTCCGCCGCGGCGGACGAGCACCACGAGAGCCCGCGCGCCGCGGACGCGGCCGCCTTCGCCGCGGTCCGCCGGGCCGAGGCCGCGATCAAGGCCGCGCTGCGCCCGGCCGTCCCCACCGCAGGCAACGTCGTCGTCATCTCGGGAGCCGGAGTGTCGGAGAACTTCTACTTCCAGGGCGAGAACACCACGTTCATCAACCGCCCGCAGGACACGGTCGTACGGGACTTCCAGAACTCCTACGCGGCGGTGTCCGGCGGCGACGAACTCACCCGCCTCCTCCAGCTCGTGCTCACCAGCCGTGACGTGCCGGACGGGGACCGGGAGGAGGCGGCGGACACCATCCACGCCCTGGCCCGCCTGGCCGCATCCCCGGAACCGGACGCCCCGGCTGCCGCCACCCGCCTGGAGCGCCTGCGCACCCTGCTGGCCGCCGGAGCCGACATCGCCCAGCCGGCCCTGGCCATCCTGGCCTCGCTGACCGCGTTCTTCGCGGGCTGACGGGCCCGGCGGGAACGCCCGCGGCGGCTCAGTCCTCGTAGCGGCCGAGGCGGTCCGCCGCGTAGTCGTCGAAGGCCTGGTCGATCTCCTCCGGGGTGTTCATGACGAACGGGCCGCTGCGGACCACCGGCTCGCCGATCGGCTCGCCCGTCAGGAAGAGGAGGTCCGCTCCGACCGGGCCGCCCTCGACGAGGACGCTCTCGCCGTCGTCGGCGAGGACCGCCAGCTCACCGTCGGCCAGGTCGCTCGACGCCACCGCCGCACTGCCGGACAGTACGTACACCGCCGCGGTGCGGCCCTGCGGTGCGGGCAGCTGCGCGCTCGCGCCCGGGGCGAGGGAGGCGTGGATCACCGTGATCGGGACCTGGGTCTCGAAGGGGCCGGTCACGCCCAGCGCCGAGCCCGCGATGACCTTGAACCAGGAGCCTTCGAGGGTGCGGACGACGGGGATGTCCGCCGCGCCGTGGTTCTGGGTGCGCGGGCGCAGGCCCTTGAGGGAGGCCGGGAGGTTCACCCAGATCTGGAGGTTGTGCTGGAGGCCGCCGGCCGCGCGGAAACCGTCGGTCGGCTGCGCGGAGTGCACGACGCCCGCGCCCGCGGTGAGCCACTGCACGGCGCCGGGGGGCACGACCCCGCGGTTGCCGGTGGAGTCCGCGTACTCGATGTCGCCCTCCAGGACGTACGCGATGGTCTCGAAGCCGCGGTGCGGGTGGTCGGGGGCGCCCTTGGGCTCACCCGGGCCGAGGTCCACGGGGCCTACCTGGTCGACCATCAGGAAGGGGTCGAGATGCGGGATCCGCGGGGTGGGGAAGGGGCGGCGGACCGGGAAGCCCTCGCCCTCCAGGGTGTGGACGGGCTGGAGGACGTCGACCACCGAACGCGTCGCGGTGGCGGTGTCGATAACGGAGTCGAGGGTGGTCATGATGCCTTCTCTCGTCGAACGCGGTCGGGGGCCGTCGTGTTCCGGCTCTGTGAACTATACAGTTCAGTTCATTTATACGACAGGGCCATGCCCGGATCAAGTAGCTGACACCCGCCCGCCGTTCGCTAGCTGACAGATACCGCCCCGCACGGTTGTAGCCGCCCGCCCCGCGCGCCCAGACTCCTGCTCATTCACCGACGTTCACCTCGCAGGGGCCTGCCGGGTACGGCATTCGCTGCGCATGTCACCTTTGCGGAAGGACAGTTCATGCCCGAGCTCAAGATCCTGGCCATTTCCGGCAGCCTGCGTGCGGCCTCGTACAACAGCGCCCTGGTCCGGGCCGCGCAGAAGCACGCTCCCGGTGACCTGGCCATCGAGATCTACGAGGGTCTGCGCGACATCCCGCCCTACGACACCGACCAGGACACGCAGGACGCCCCGGCCGCCGTCGTGGACCTGCGCCGCCGCATCAGCGAGGCGGACGGTCTCTTCATCGCCACCCCCGAGTACAACTACGGCATCCCGGGTGTCCTGAAGAACGCCCTGGACTGGGCGAGCCGGCCCGCCCTGGACTCCTCGCTGACCGGAAAGCCGGTCGCGATCGCGGGCGCCGCACCGACGAACTTCGGCACCGTCCGCGCCCAGCTCGCGCTGCGCCAGATGTTCCTGTGGACCGACTCCAAGGTCGTCGGCAAGCCCGAGCTGCAGATCTTCCGTGCGCACGAGCGTTTCGACGAGAACGGCAACCTGACCGACGAGACCACCATCGAGCTGCTCCAGCAGCTGCTCGGCGCGCTGGGCACGAAGATCCGCGAGACCCGCGCCATCGCCAACGCCGCCGTCTGATCCGGCAGGCCGCCCCCGGCCGGCCGATCCCCCCTCTCCGAAGGGCCGCTTACACCCCCGTAGCGGCCCTTCGGGCATGTCCGGACGTACGCGGTACCCCGCGCGGCGCGGAGTTGACGGAACCGGCACGACCCGATCCCCGAACGCCACCCGCGTTGGGAGGATCGGATCATGCGTGCAGCTTTCATCGAAGAACTGGGCCCCGCCGAGAACATCCGCTACGGCGAGCTGCCCCCGCCCGCCCCCGGCCCGACGGACGTCCTGGTCGACGTCGAGGCGGTGTCGGTCAACCCGGTGGACACCTTCGTGCGGTCCGGGCTCTTCCGGACCCCGGTCGAGTTCCCGTTCGTGGTCGGCCGCGACCTCGTGGGCACCGTCGTGGCGGCCGGTCCCGGCGCCGCCGGCTTCACCGTCGGCGACCGCGTGTGGTGCAACAGCCTCGGTCACGGCGGCCGGCAGGGCGCCGCCGCCGAACGGGCCGTGGTCCCCGTCGACCGCCTCCACCACCTGCCCCCCGGCGTGGACGCCGCCGAGGCCGTGGCCGTCCTGCACCCCGCCGGCACCGCCTACCTCGCCCTGTTCACCCACGGCCGGGTGCGCCCCGGCGAAACCGTGCTCGTCGGGGGCGGCGCCGGCAACGTGGGCAGCGCCCTCATCGTCATGGCCGTCGAGGCGGGCGCCCGGGTCCTCGCCACCGCCGGCGCCCGGGACGCCGAGTACTGCCGCTCGCTCGGAGCCGAGGCCGTGCTCGACTACCGCGAACCGGAACTGTCCGCCCGTATACGTGAGTTCAGCCCGGACGGCATCGACGTCCACATCGACACCTCCGGTACGAACGACCTGTCCGGCGCCGTCGAGGTCCTCGCCCACCGCGGCCGGATCGTCCTGCTCGCCGGAGCCCGCACCCAGCCGGCCCTGCCCGCCGGGCCGCTCTACATGAAGGACGGCGCCGTCGTCGGCTTCGTCATCTCGCACGCCACCACCGCCGAACTCGCCGAGGCGGCCGGATCCATCAACCGGCTCCTGGCCGACGGCCGGCTGCGCGCCCGCACCATCGAGCGCGTACCGCTCTCACAGGCCGCCCGGACGCACCAGCGCATCGAGGCGGGCGAACTGCACGGCAGCCGCGTGGTGTTGCTTCCCAAGGAGTCGTAGACCCGGGGGTACCCGGCCGACCTGACGGACTGGCATGCGGCCCCGCACGGCTCGTGTCAGCTGCTGCCAGACTGCGCGCATGGACGAACTCCCCGAGGCCCCGGCCGTCGCCGCCCCGCGGACCACCCGGGTGCGGTTCGCGCTGCTCGGCGCCGTTCAACTGCTGCTCAACGCATCGGTCTCGGTGACGTTCGCCGCCGGTCCGGCCATGCAGCGGGAGCTCGGCCTCAGCCGGATCGACCTCATCCTTGACAGCGCCGCCTACGGACTGGCCTTCAGCGGGCTCCTGCTGCTCGGCGGACGGCTCACCGACCGGGTCGGGCAGCGCAGGCTCTTCACCCGGGGCACCGCCCTGTTCGCCGCGGCCTCCCTCGCGGCGGCACTGGCCCCCACCTCGCACACCGTCCTCACCGCCCGCTTCCTCCAGGGCTGCGGGGCCGCGCTCGCCGCCCCCGCCGCCATGGCGCTGCTGCGGGTCGTCTTCCCCGAAGGCAAGGCCCGCGCGACCGCGTTGGCCCGGTGGGGCCTGCTGGCCAGCCTCGGCGCCGCCGTCGGGATCGTGCTCAGCGGGGCGCTCGTCGCCTGGCTGTCCTGGCGGTGGAGCTTCGGAGTGCTCGCGGCGGTCGCCCTGGCCGTACTGGCCCTGACACCCCGGGCGCTGCCGGCCGGCGCCCCGCCCGTACGGGTGCCCGTGGACCTCCTGGGCGCGGTGCTCGGCACCCTCGCGCTCTCCTCCCTCGGCTACGGCTTCGTGATGGTCGGCCCGCACGGCTGGGCCGCGGTACAGGTCCTCGCCCCGCTCGCGCTGGGCGCCGTCCTGCTCGCGGTCTTCGTCGCGGCCCAGCAGCGGGTGCGGGCCCCGCTGCTGCCGCTCGCCTTCCTCGCGTCCCGGCGCCGCGCGACCGCCCTGGTCTGCGCCCTGCTCGGGCCGGCGATCGGTGCGAGCACCGCCTTCCTGCTGGCCCTCTACTTCCAGCAGGTGCGCGGCTATTCGGCCCTGCAGAACGCCCTCGCCTTCGTCCCGTACAGCGCGATGCTGCTCGGCGTCGGCTTCGTCGCGGGCCGGATCGTCGCCCGCCACGGTGTCCGCGCCGTTGCCGTGGGCGGCCTGGCGGTCATCGCCGCCGGGCTGTTCCTCATCGGCGGCGTGGGGATGCGTACGGGCTCGACGCCGACCGTGCTCGCCGGCCTGGTCATCCTGTCGGCCGGGATCGGCACGCTGATGTCGGCGGCGGTCGTCGGGGCCGCCGGCGGTGTCCCGGAGGAGCAGTCCGCCCTCGCGGGGGCCGTGGTGAACACGGCCATCCTGGCGGGGCCCACCATCAGCCTCGCCCTGATCACCTCGGCCGCCGACGCCCGTACGGCCACGCTGCTGGCGGCCGGGGATCCGGCCGCCGCCACGGGCGGGTACGCCTTCGCTTTCGAGGCGGCCTGCGGGGTCTTCCTGCTGGCCGTCGGCCTGGCCCTGTGGGGCCTCGCCCCCGCCGGGGGCACCGGCCGAATCCCTGCCGATCGGCAGGCGGAGCGCTCCTCCACTCCGGCCTGACCAAGGGGGGCAGGCCGGGGTGGGGGTCACGAGGGTGCAGCACAACCGAAGGGTGAACCGATCCGTGCAGGTCACCGCCGTCGGACCGCCGGATGCGCCGCGTGTTTGCGGGGGGTGGTGGGCGGTCTCGGGTTGCGGCCGGTGACGAGCTGTCCGTGAGTGGACTGGGGCACGTCCGGATCCGGACGCCCCGTCCCCACCCCCGCTGTCACAGACAGGAGAGATACGTTGCGTCGCTTCACCCGCTATACCCTCCCCGCTGCCCTCTGCCTCACCCTGCTGGGCGCGTCTCCCGGCCTCGCCGGAGCCGTCGGCACACCTGAGCGGCCGCCTGCCCCGGCGGCGCCGAAGGCCATCCCGGATTCGGAAGCGCTCCAGACCCAGGTGCAGTCCCTCGGCGCCATCGGCGCGCTCCTCCAGCCCGTGACCAACTTCCTCGGCGAGGTGCTGAAATCGCCCGACGGGAAGCTGCCGGAGGCGGATCTGGCCGCGCACAGGGAGAAGATCGACGCGGCGCTCGCGGAGGTGAGGAAGACCCTTCCGGTCGCCGCTCCGGCGACGCCGCAGACGCCCGCCAAGCCCCCGGCCGAGGCGGTGAAGCCGCCCGCGGCGGACGCGCCGAAGCTGCCGATCAGCTTCCCGGCGAAGCCCCCGGCGGACGAGGTGGACCCCCCGGCGGGCACGGCGAAGCCCCCGGCTGACGCGGCGAAGCCCCCGGCTGACGCGGCGAAGCCCCCGGCCGACGTCGTGAAGCCTCCGGCCGAGGCGGTCAAGCCCCCGGTGGAGGCGGTGAAGCCTCCGGCCGAGGCGGTGAAGCCCCCGGTGGAGGCGGTGAAGCCTCCGGTGGAGGCGGTGAAGCCTCCGGCCGAAGCGGTGAAGCCCCCGGTGGAGGCCGTGAAGCCTCCGGTGGAGGCGGTCAAGCCTCCGGCCGAGGCCGTGAAGCCTCCGGTGGAGGCGGTCAAGCCTCCGGCCGAGGCCGTGAAGCCTCCGGTGGAGGCGGTCAAGCCTCCGGCCGAAGCGGTCAAGCCCCCGGCCGAGGCCGTGAAGCCCCCGGCCGAAGCGGTCAAGCCCCCGGCTGAGGCGGTCAAGCCTCCGGTCGATGCCGTGAAGCCTCCGGTGGAGGCCGTGAAGCCGCCCGCCGACGCCATCAAGCCCCCCACCGAGGCCGTGAAGCCCCCGGCTGCGCCGGTCAACCCGCCCGCGGAGGCCATGAAGCCGGTCACCCTCCCGGCCGTCGCCCCCGTCCGCGCGGTCTCCCGCGTCGACCTCCTCACCACCGCGGTCGACCAGCTCAAGGCCTCGGTCGACGGCGTCCTCAATGCGGCCGGTGCCTGCGGCTGCTCGACCGACGCCAAGGCCAAGGCCGGCGAGGTCGTGACCGGCATGGTCAACACCGTCGCGGCACTGCTGGCCCAGGGCAACCTGCCCGCGCCCAACCTGGCCGGCCTGCCCAAGCAGTCGGCGGCCGCCCCGGTCGCCCCGGCTGCCCCGGCGGCCCCGGAGCTCTCCGCTCCCGTGGTCTCGGACGAGTAGCGAGTTCGAGCAGCGAGCAGCCCGACCAGCCCCACCCGGGCTTCGTACGCAGGCCCCGGCACCCCGCTCGACGGGTGCCGGGGCCGGCGCACGCCCGGCGCCCGTGACCAGCGTCTACGGGCCACCCGTACGCTCCCCGTGCGACCGCGCGACCTTGCGGACCCCCTTGACGCGCCCTGGCACCGGGGGGACGCTCCGCGGGTCTCGCATCCGTACAAGGTGGACCAGCTGGGGGGCCGGTATGCCGGAGCAGTCTGTCCAGACGGCGGGGGAGTTGCGCGCGCGGCTCGTGGAGCAGGGCGCGCGCTGGTCCGTCATCGAACACCTCGCCGACGACGAGGCCGTGCCCCGGCCCGCCCTCGGCCTGGAACCGGGGGCGAACCTCACCCGCGCCGAGGACGCCGGACGGGTGGACCTGCGCGCGCTGATCGGCCGGGAGAGCGGCAATCCGCACCTCACCCGGCGCCGCGCCGCCCACGGCCTGCTGCCCGGGAGCGGGGGCTCGGCGGTCGCCGCGGCCCGGCCCACCGCCGTGGACTGGCGCAGCCGTTGGGGGTGGCCGTGGATCACCAGGGTCAAGGACCAGAACCCGTGCGGCTCCTGCTGGGCCTTCGGGGCCGTCGGACTGGTCGAGTCCATGGCCCGGATCGAGCACGACGTCTGGGCGGAGCGGTCCGAGGGCGACGTGCACGACGGCCTCAAGTTCACCTGCGGGCAGGGCTCCAACCCGGAGACCGCCCTCGACTGGATCAAGGCGAACGGCGGCCTCGCCGATCCGGACTGCTGGCCGTACTCCCCGCCGCCGGCCACCGTGCCCGCCGACCGCCGCGACGGCTGGCGCGCCGAGTACACGCCGAGCTGGGACCGCTCCGGGCGCACGGTGCGGATCACCGACTACGTCCGCCTCGGCGACGTGGAGCAGCAGAAGGTCTGGCTCGACACGGTCGGCCCGCTGACGGCCTGCTTCGACGTGTACGACGACTTCTTCGGCCTCGGCTCGGGTGTCTACCACCGCACCAGCGACCACCTGGCGGGCGGCCACTGCGTGCTCATCGTCGGGTACGACGACGCGGCCGGCTGCTGGCTGTTCAAGAACTCCTGGGGCACGGGCTACCACGTCGGCGGGTACGGGCGGATCGCGTACGGCGAGGTGAAGATCGACTACTGGGCCAAGTGCGGCCTGCGCGGCACCAGCACCGACCCGTGGACCAAGCGCCGCCTGCACTCCGGCAACGTCTACGAGAGCGGCAACGGCCGCGCCCACCGCAATTTCGAACTGCTCGCCACCACCACCGGCGGCCGTCTCCAGCACTGGTGGCGCGAAGGCGACGCCCCCTTCGCGTGGGCCCGCGCCGCCGCCTTCGCGAACGACGCCTCCGGCCAGCCCGCCTTCACCGGGACCACGTACAACCGGAACATGGAGTCGCTGCACGTGACCACGGGCGGCCGGCTGCGCCACTGGTACTACGAGCAGTCCGGCGAGGCCTGGCGCGACGGCGGCGCCTTCGGCCCGGGCGACGCCGCCATCGGCTCGACCCCGGCGTTCATCCAGAGCGACTACGGCAAGCCCGGCAACTTCGAGGTGGTCGTCCGCACCGCCGACGGCCGCCTGAACCACTGGTGGCGGATCAACGGCGCCCCCTGGACCTGGAACGACGGCGGCCGCTTCGCCTCGGGCATCGCCCACTACGGCCCCGCCCTCGTGCAGACCCGCGGCCGCCACCTCGACCTCGTCGCCACCCGGACGGACGGCCGCATGCAGCTGTGGTGGCGCGACGACCCGAACGGCTTCGCCTGGCGGCCCGGGGAGGTCTTCGGCAGCGCGGCCACCTCCGCGCCCTGCCTGATCGAGGGGCAGTACGGGGCGGCCGACGAGGACACCGCCGGGAACTACGAGCTGTGCGTGGCCGTGGCCGGCGGCCGCGTGGAGCACTGGTGGCGGGGCAATGCGGCGGGGTCCGCCTGGAGCCGCAGCGCCGTCTTCGGCCACGACGTGCTCGCCGTGACCGGGATGCTCCAGGGCAGCTTCGGGTTCAACCTGGAGGTCATCGTCCTGCGCACGGACCGGCAGCTCCAGCACTACTGGCGTGACGGCGCGGGGTGGCACGAGGGGCCGGTGATCGGCCCCGCCTGAGCGCGGAGGGCGGCGCCGGTGGAGGTACGCGAGGTGGCCCTCGGCGCCGGGGAGTCGTACGAGCTGCGGCTCACCGGGCGCGGGGCGTGCGGATACGTCTGGACCTGGCAGGTCAGCGGTGACGCGGACGCGGTGTCGGTGAGCGAGGCCGCGCCCGCGCCGGCGGAGGCGGTTCCGGGCGCCCCCGTCGAGCGCGGCTACCTGGTCCGGGGCCGCCGCCCGGGCGGCCGGGCGCGGATCCGCTTCGCGCAGGTCCGGCCGCCCTACCCGGACGAGGCGCCGTACGACGAGTTCGTCCTGGAGGTGGAGGTCACCGCCGCGCCCTGAGCACCCGGTGCTGTACGGCCTCCAGCGGGCCCCGCCCGAAGCGGCGCAGCCACAGCGCGGAGCCGGCGGCGAGGGCCAGGGACACCGTCGCCCACAGGCCCATCACCCACCAGGGCCCGGTCCCGCCGAGCCGGTCGGCCAGACCCAGGCCGATGCCGTAGCAGAGCAGCATGCAGAGCAGGTTCTGGCCGACGTAGCAGGACAGGGCGGTGCGCCCGACGCAGCCGAGGGTGGTGGCCCCGGGCACCGCGAAGCGGTCGAGGGCGGCTCCGATCAGGCCGATGTAACCGAGGGCGATCAGCGGGGCGATGCCGTAGCGGCCCAGGACGAAGAAGTCCGGGCCGCCGAGCGCGGCGACGGCGCCCAGCGGCAGGCCGAGGCCCAACCCCCAGGCGGCCATCCGGCTCCGGATCCGCCGCCCCGCGGCGGTCGGGGCGAAGGCGCCCGCACGGTACAGCCGGACCCCGAGGAGGAAGAGGAAGACCAGCATGCCGAAGGAGAAGACGGGCTCGATGCGCAGCGCCAGGGCGTGGTCGAGGCGGAAGCGGACCTGCTCGGCGTAGCCGCCGCGGGCGTAGAGCCGGACGGCCTCCGGACCGGGAGCCGAGGGCCCCTCGGCACCGGACTCGGCCAACTCCCCCAGCGTCACCAGGGAGACCAGCGCGAGGTGCGTCCCGCCCGCGGCCCACATCACCCGGCGCCGCACCCTCTCGGAGGCGGCCAGCAGCCGGGCGACCAGCAGTGCGGTGACGGCGTACCCCATCAGCACGTCCCAGGCGAAGACGAGGAAGAAGTGGACGGTCCCCTCCAGGAAGAGGAACGCGGCGCGCCGCCGGTACCGGCCCGGCCAGGGCTCCCCGCGGCGCGCGGCCGAGTCGTACTGGACGGCCAGGCCGACCCCGAACAGGATCGTCAACAGAGACAGGAACTTCCCGTCGGCGAGGAAGCGGAAGACGGATTCGGCGACTGCGGCAGCGGAGGGCCGGGCGAGCGGGTCGGGCAGGTCCAGGCGCCCGTGGAGCACGCTCCACTCGGAGCCGGGCGCGGTGAAGATCCAGACGTTCGTCATGAGCGTGCCGAGGACGGCGGCGCCGCGCAGGACGTCGAGGAGGGGGATGCGCGCCGTGATCGCGGGGGTCGTGTGCAGGGCGGTGTGGGCCATGACCTCAGCGTCCCGGCGCCCGGGGCGCGCCACGTCCTGCGGGCGGACGAAGCGGGCGTACATCCTTCGATGCAGCGGAGCGGGGACGAGGTCCGCCGTACCGTCCGGAACCCGTCCGCATCCTGGACGGGAAGACGTGTGCACACCTCATGTATCTATGCTGTGCGCATGCCTGCCGCGACCATGACCGCCAGCGCCGCCGACCGTGTCTACCAGCACGTCAAACAGGGCGTGCTGGACCGCCGCTACGAGGGCGGCACCCTCCTCACCGAGGGCGAACTCGGCGACGCCGTCGGCGTGTCCCGGACCCCGGTGCGGGAGGCGCTGCTGCGCCTGGAGACCGAGGGGCTGCTGAAGCTGTACCCGAAGAAGGGCGCGCTGGTCCTGCCGGTCTCCGCGCAGGAGATCAGCGACGTCCTCGAAACCCGGCTGCTGGTCGAGGAGTTCACCGTCCGCCGGGCCGTCCCGGCACCGCCCTGCCTGCTGGAGCGGCTCGCCGCGCTGCTGGAGGAACAGCGCCGGCACGCCGCCGACGGCGACCTCGCCGCGATGGCGGCCGCCGACCGCGATTTCCACGCCGAGATCGTGCGCAGCGCCGGCAACCAGATCCTGTGCCGCCTCTACGACCAACTCCGCGACCGGCAGCTGCGGATGGGCGTGGCCCTGCTGCACGCCCGCCCCGGGGGGACGCCCGCGGACGGAGCCGGGGGGAGGGTGCAGCGGACGCTGGACGAGCACGCCGAGATCCTCGACGCGCTGCGCGCCGGGGACGCGGAGGCGGCCGCCGCGGCCGTCCGCGGGCATCTGGACCGGGTCGAGGCGCTGGTGCGGGGTCGTCATGACCGCTGAACCGGTCCCGGCCTCCGTCTGGCGGGACCCGCCGGGAGGCCGGAAGGCCGTCGCCGTCTGGTCCATCGGCGTCGCCGTCTACTTCGTGGCGGTGATCTTCCGCACCAGTCTGGGCGTGGCCGGCCTGGAGGCGGTGGACCGCTTCCACGTGAACGCCTCCGCCCTGTCGACCTTCTCCCTGCTCCAACTGCTGGTCTACGCGGGCATGCAGGTCCCGGTGGGCCTGATGGTGGACCGGCTCGGCACCAAGAAGGTGCTGACCCTGGGCGCAGTCCTCTTCACCGCGGGCCAGCTCGGTTTCGCGCTGTCCCCCTCGTACGGGATGGCTCTGGCCGCGCGCGCCCTGCTGGGCTGCGGCGACGCCATGACCTTCATCTCCGTGCTGCGCCTGGGCACCCGGTGGTTCCCCGCGCGGCGCGGCCCGCTGATGGCGCAGCTGGCCGGCCTGGTCGGGATGGCGGGCAACCTCGTCTCCACGCTCGTCCTCGCCCCCGTCCTGCACGGCGTCGGATGGGTCCCCGCCTTCGCGGGCAGCGCCACGGCGGGTCTGGTCGTCCTCGTCCCGCTGGTGCTGTTCCTGCGCGACCACCCGGAGGGGTACGAGCCGGCGCCGACCGCCCCGGGTGCGGCGCAGGGCTTCGTACGCCGTCAGATCCGGGACGCCTGGCAGGAACCCGGCACCCGGCTCGGCCTGTGGGTGCACTTCACCACGCAGTTCCCGGCGATGGTGTTCCTGCTGCTGTGGGGGATGCCGTTCCTGGTGGAGGCGCAGGGCCTGGCCCGTACCGCGGCGGCGGGGCTGCTGACCCTGGTCGTCGCCTCGAACATGGGCTTCGGCCTGGTCTACGGCCAGCTCATCGGCCGCCGCCAGTCCGCCCGGATCCCGCTGGCCCTGGGCACCGTGGGCCTCACCGCCCTGCTGTGGGCCTCGGTTCTGGCCTGCCCGGGCAGCCACGCCCCGATGTGGCTCCTGACCACGCTGTGCGTGGTCCTCGGCACCTGCGGCCCGGCGTCGATGATCGGCTTCGACTTCGCCCGGCCGGCCAACCCCGTCGAGCGCCAGGGCACCGCCTCCGGCATCACCAACATGGGCGGCTTCCTCGCCTCGATGACGACCCTGCTGGCCGTGGGCATCCTGCTGGACGCCACCGGCGGCAACTACCGGATCGCCTTCTCCTCGGTGTTCGTGGTGGAGGCCCTGTGGATCGCCCGGATCCTCCGCCTGCGCGGCCGGGCCCTCGCCCGGGAGCGCGACCGGGAGGCCGCCGTCCTCGGCCCGGCGCCGGACCCTGCGCTCCCCGAGCCGTCGCGGACCGACCTGTCGCGGCCGGCCCCTGCGTAGAGCCCGCCCGTATGACCGGGCCCGGGCGGGACAGACCCGTCCTTCTCCGCCCGGCCGCCGCGGGGTCCGCCGGGGGCCAGCGCCGTTACGGGGTGACCGCGAAGTTCGCCAGGATCGCGTCGGCCAGTTCCGCGTCGCCCTCGATCTTGACCCGGTCGGCCACCGTCCGGTGCCTGACCCGGCCCGCCGCCAGGCGGACGTACGTCTCCCAGTCCATGGCCAGCGTCACCGCCGGACCGAGCGAGGGCGCCTTGTCGATCGTGCCGCGACCTTCCGCGTCCACCCGTACCGTCCGCATGAACTCCAGCGGTCCGTGCACGTCCAGGACCACCGCCGAGTTCGCCGGGGCCCCGGCCTGCTTCGCGACCACCTTCGGCAGCCCGGCGAGCAGGAGGTCCCGCGCCACGTACGCGCCCGGCGAGTCCCAGTTGCCCGGCACGCCCAGCGCCGTCCGCAGGTCCTGTTCGTGGATCCACACGTCGAACGCCCGCAGCCGCAGCGCGAGCTCCAGCGTCACCTGGTCGCCCAGCGGCCCCCGCACCATCGTGTCCGGATCCCGCTTCTCGTTCCGCAGCTGCCGCGAGCGGCGGATGATCGTGTACTCCAGCTCCGAGGTCATCTCGGGCGCCGTGTGGTGGCGCCGGACGTCGACCTGCACCTCCATGTACCGGCTGAACTCGTCGACCACGTGCCGCAGGTCCCGCGCCACGGTGTGGATCGGGCGGGGATCGCCGAGCATTTCGCACTCGATGCCGATGATGTGTGACACCACATCACGTACGGACCAGCCCGGGCACGGGGTCGCCCGGTTCCACTCGCCTTCCGTCAGGGGGAGGACCAGCTCGGATATCGCCTCGATGGAGTGCGTCCACGCGTCGGCATAGGGCTGGAGGCTGGGATGCGGCTGGACGGTCAACGGGACCCCTCGCGGTGCTGTTCAGTGGCGCGTGGCGCGTTTTTTCGGAAGCGTGTGGACTGGTTCCAAAACTACGCTGCCGGTGAGCACCCCGGCAGTGCTTTCGTGTGACGATCGTAGGCCCGAGTCGAGGGCTTGAACGCCAGGACGGTGGTAGTGTGCGCGCCTCTCTGATCCAAATCGCGGTCCACGACGGCGAGTCGGTGGCCGCCCGGCGGTCCCGGGCGGCCGATCTCGTCCGGGACCAGGCCGGTTCGGACCTCGTCGTCCTGCCCGAACTGTGGACGGTGGGCGCCTTCGCCTACGAACTCTTCGAGACCGAGGCGGAACCGCTCGACGGTCCCACCTACGAGGTCATGTCCAAGGCGGCCCGCGACGCCGGGGTCTGGCTGCACGCCGGCTCGGTCGTGGAGCGCGCGGGCGACGGATCCCTCTACAACACCACCCTCGTCCTCTCCCCGGCGGGCGAGCTGGCCGCCACCTACCGCAAGATCCACCGCTTCGGTTTCGACCAGGGCGAGGCCGTGCTGATGTCCGCCGGGGACACCCTGACCACCGTCGCCCTGCCGGAGCAGACCCTCGGCGTCGCCACCTGCTACGACCTGCGCTTCCCCGAGCTGTTCCGCGGCCTCGTCGACGCCGGGGCCACCACGATGGTCGTGGCGGCCGGCTGGCCGGCCCGCCGCAGGTCCCACTGGACCCTGCTGAACCGGGCGCGCGCCGTCGAGGACCAGGCGTACGTCCTCGCGTGCGGGCTGGCCGGCACGCACGCCGGCGTCGAACAGGCCGGCCACAGCCTGGTCGTCGACCCGTGGGGCGAGGTGCTGGCCGAGGCCGGACCCGGCGAGGACGTCCTCACCGTGGACCTCGACCCGGCGAAGGTCGCCCAGACCCGTGAGCAGTTCCCGGCGCTGAAGGACCGCCGGCTCGGGCGCTGAGCGTACGGTTTCGAAACCGCCGCAGCGGGTACACCGCGGCGGGAACAGGAACGGGCAGCCGAGCAGGGGGGACGGGGTCGTGTCCGAGCAGACCGAGGAAGCCGAGGCCGGAATCGAGGCGGCTCTGGAGCCGCACGAGCCCGCCCCCGGTGAGATCGCGGCCCGGGACCGGGTCCGGGCCGAGGCCACCGGCATGACGCACCACCAGGCGGCGGCCGCGCTGGAGAAGGCCCTGGAGGCCGTCGGCGACTGGTCGCAGGCCGATGCGTCCGTCCGCGCCGCCATCGCCGAATGGCAGCGCGTCACCGACCTGACCCTCGACCACGGCGGCCCCTACACCCCGGACACCGACGCCTACGTCCAGGGCCAGCTCACCGCGCGCAGCCGGCACCGTGGCCCCCGCTGACCGGCCCAGGGGACCGCTCCCTCTCCGTCGGCCGGAGCCGCCGCCCGGAGCCGCAGGCCGGGCCCGCGATAGGTTGCGGCCATGCCCCTCCTCTACGTGACCGACCTGGCGTACCCGGCGCGCGGCCGCCGCTACGGCGACGAGGACGTCCTCCTCACCGCCCGGCTGCGCGAGTCCTTCGACCTGGCCCTGTGCCATCCGCGGGACGCCGAGGCCCTCATACCCTTGGGCTTCGACGCCGTCGTCATCCGCAACAGCGGACCGGTCCTGCACTACCAGGAGGCGTACGACTCCTTCCGCGCGGCGGCGCTCGCCGCCGGGACCCGCGTCTACAACCCCCTCGGCGGCCGCGGCGACATGGCGGGCAAGCAGTACCTCCTGGACCTCACCGAGGCCGGCTACCCGGTGATCCCCACCATCGACGACCCGGCGCTGCTCCCCCTCCTGCCCGACGTCCCCGCGTACGCGGTCAAACCCAAGCAGGGCGCGGACTCCATCGGCCTCACCTTCACCCCGCACCCGACCGGCCCGGCGGGAAAGAACCTGATCCAGCCGCGGATCGACTTCGCGTACGAGGTGTCCTTCTACTTCGTCGACCACGCCTTCCAGTACGCCCTGTACGCCCCGGACCCGGCCCGCCGCTGGGAGCTGCGCCCGTACGAGGCGACGCCGGCGGACCTGGACTTCGCGCGGACCTTCATCGAGTGGAACACCCTCGACCACGGCATCCAGCGCGTGGACGCCTGCCGGGCGCCGTCGGGGGAGCTCCTCCTGGTCGAGCTGGAGGACCTGAACCCGTACCTCTCCCTGGACCTGGTCCCCCCGCAGACCCGGGACGCCTTCGTCACCGCACTCACCGCATCCCTGCACTCCTTCCTCACCGTCTGATGTCAGAGGGGGATGCCAGGCTTCCCCCATGGACACGCAGACGTTCTGGAAGCTGATCGAGACCGCCCGCGCGGAGGCCGGACCGGACCATGTGGCCCCGCGCGCCGCCCAGTTGCTGGCGCGCTTCCCGGCGGCCGAGATGGCCGCCGCCCAGCAGGTGCTGTGGGACCTGCTGGCGGAGTCCTACCGCGGCCCCCTCTGGGCAGCGGCCTATGTGATCAACGGCGGCTGTTCGGACGACGGCTTCGACTACTTCCGCGGCTGGCTCCTGACGCAGGGCGAGGCGGTCTTCACCCGTGCCCTGGCCGACCCGGACTCCCTCGCGGACCACCCGGCGGTCCGCGAGGCCGCGGCGGAGGGCCTGGAACTGTGGGACGAGGCCGCCCTGTCCATCGCCTGGACGGCCTACGAGTCCGCGACGGGCCACGCCCTCCCGGCGGACTCCTTCACGATCAGCTACCCGCCCCTGGACCCGGCCTGGGACTTCGACTTCGACGACACCGCCGAAACCGGAGCCCGCCTCCCTCGCCTGAGCGCCCTCTTCGCGGCTTCCTAGAGCCCGCTGGTGTCGAGGTCGATCCCGAACGGCTCGGGCAGCCGCACCGGCGTCCCGAACGCGTGCGGCCCGTCGACCTCGGCGTACCCGAGCCGCCCGGGCTCGGCGAACAGCGTGACGGACTTGTCCAACCGGTCGACGAGCAGGTACAGCGGTGCGCCGTACTCCGCGTACCGCTTGCGCTTGACGACGCGGCCGGTCTCGGCGTTCGACTCCGACGTCACCTCGACGATCAGGGCGGCGGGGTCGATCACCCGTCCGGGTGGAGCCGCCGGGCCGTTGAGGGCGAGATGGCAAGCTTGAAGCATGAACGATGCTGCCCCGGCGCCCACCCCCGCGCCCCGACGCGCCCGTCTCCGTGCCCCCGAGCTGATCGGCAAGGGCGGCTGGCTCAACACCGGCGGGAAGGACCTGACCCTCGCCGACCTGCGGGGACGCGTGGTCATCCTCGACTTCTGGACCTTCTGCTGCGTGAACTGCCTGCACGTCCTCGACGAGCTGCGCGAGCTGGAGGAGAAGCACCGCGACACCGTGGTGATCATCGGCGTGCACTCGCCGAAGTTCGTGCACGAGGCCGAGCACGCCGCCGTCGTCGACGCCGTCGAGCGGTACGAGGTGCACCACCCCGTCCTGGACGACCCCGAGCTGGCCACCTGGAAGCAGTACGCCGTGCGCGCCTGGCCGACCCTGGTGGTGATCGACCCCGAGGGCTACGTCGTCGCGCAGCACGCCGGTGAGGGGCACGCGCACGCCATCGCGCGCCTGGTCGAGGAGCTGGAGGCCGAGCACGAGGCCAAGGGCACCCTGCGGCGCGGCGACGGGCCCTACGTGGCGCCCGAGCCGGTCGCCGGCGACCTGCGGTTCCCCGGGAAGGCGCTTGTGCTGCCGTCCGGGAACCTGCTCGTCTCGGACACCACGCGGCACCAGCTGGTGGAGCTCGCCGCGGACGGTGAGAACGTCGCGCGCCGCATCGGCAGTGGCGAGCGCGGCTTCGGCCCGGACGGCTTCAGCGAGCCGCAGGGGCTCACGCTGCTGCCCGACGGGCGGGTCGTCGTCGCCGACACCGTCAACCACGCGCTGCGGACCTTCGACCCCGCCACCGGCGCCGTCGAGACCGTCGCCGGGACCGGCCGGCAGTGGTGGCAGGGCTCCCCGACCGCCGGGCCGGCCCTGGAGGTGGACCTGTCCTCGCCGTGGGACGTGGCCTGGTGGCAGGGCAAGGTGTGGATCGCCATGGCCGGCGTGCACCAGCTGTGGACCTGGGACCCGGAGGCGGGCACCGTGGCCGTCTCCGCCGGGACCACCAGCGAGGGGCTGCACGACGGGCCCGCCACGGAGGCCTGGCTGGCGCAGCCGTCCGGGCTGGCCGCGGCCGGGGACCGGCTGTGGTTCGCCGACTCCGAGAACAGCGCCCTGCGGTACGTGGAACCCGAGGGCGAGGGGTACGCCGTACGGACCGCCGTGGGGACCGGCCTCTTCGACTTCGGACACCGGGACGGCGACGCCGGGCAGGCCCTGCTCCAGCACCCGCTCGGGGTGACCGCGCTGCCCGACGGCTCGGTCGCGGTGTGCGACACGTACAACCACGCCCTGCGCCGCTACGACCCGGCGACCGGCCAGGTCTCCACGCTCGCCACCGACCTGCGCGAGCCCAGCGACGCCGTCCTGGTCGGCGAGGACATCGTCGTGGTCGAGTCGGCCCGCCACCGGCTGACCCGGCTGCGGCTGCCCGAGGAGGCCGTACGGGTGGACGCGGTCGCCCACCGCACGCAGCGCGCCGCCACCGAGGTCGCCCCGGGCACGCTCCGCCTCGACGTGGTCTTCCAGGCGCCGAGCGGCCAGAAGCTCGACACCCGCTACGGGCCGTCGACGCGCCTGCTGGTCTCCTCGACCCCGCCGGAGCTGCTGGCGGCGGGGGAGGGGGCCGGGACGGACCTGTTCCGGGAGCTGGTGCTGAACCCGGCCGTCACCGAGGGCGTCCTGCACGTGTCCGCGATGGCGGCCTCCTGCGACGACGACCCGGAGAACGAGTACCCGGCCTGCCACGTGCACCAGCAGGACTGGGGAGTCCCGGTGACCGTCACCGCGGCCGGCGCCACCAGGCTCCCGCTCGTCCTCGCCGGGCTCGACGCCTGACCGGGTTGACCGCCTGACCGGGTGCCCGGGGCCGGCCGCCTAGCCGCGGTCGTCCCGGGCCTCGTGGTCCGCACGGCCCTCGTGCTCCCCGCGGCCCGGCCCGTCCTTGCCGTCCTTCTCGGCGTCCGTGATGCGGGCGATCAGCAGGTTCGGGTCGGGCCGTTCGGCCGTGTAGGAGGCGCTGGGCACGTACACCTTGTGGTGGCGCACCGCGACCGACGTGGGGTTGGACAGCCCGTCCTGCGCCGTCAGCAGGACGGTGTGGGTGCCGTCGCGGCGTACGAGGGCGAGCTCGCTGCCGGCGTTCAGGGCGGCGAACTTGGCGACCGTGCTGTCCGCAGTGATCCGGTAGATGCCCGTCTCGGCCGTGCCGGTGTTGTAGGCGACGTAGAGGGTCCCGTCGTGGGTGCGGACGATGCCACTGACGACGGCGGCGCCGACGAGGGGCGTCTGCGGGTCCGCCACGGCGGGCAGCTCGGCGATGATCCGGGTGTCCCCGTTTGGATCGACCCGGGCGACCTGGCGCGCGAAGGAGAAGGTCAGGTTCGCGGAGCCGTCGGGTTCGAGGGCGATGTTCTCGGGCGTCTGCCCGGCGGCGAAGTCGAAGTGCGCGACGATGCGCGGGTCCTTCAGCGTGATCGACTCCGACGGGCCCTGTACCGATGGGCCCTGCGCAGGGGCAGCGGCAGCGGACGCAGGCGCCGGCTCGGCGGTGGCGGAGGCCGGCGCCGGAGCCGAGGAGAGCAGGGCGAGGAGGAAGGCCACCACGCCGGAGGCGGCGATGCGCGGCATGCGGAGCCGGACGGGGAGCCGGAGCCTGCGGACCTCTCGGTCCGCGCCTGCGGTGGGGGGCGTACGGAGCACGGGACTCTCCTTCTCGACCGGGCGCTGGTTGCCATGCGTGACGAGAGTCCAGCAGACCATGACGGAGTGTCACGATCCGTTCATCACACCGCAGTACCGGCCGGAGATCGCCCGCCCGGCCGGAGCCCGCCGGGTCTCCCCGGCGGGCTCCGGCCGTCAGCCGCGAGCCGGGTGGCCCTCAGCCCTCCAGGAAGGCCGCCAGCGCGTTCGCCAGCAGGTACGGGTCGTCCGCACCGCACAGCTCGCGGGCGCTGTGCATCGACAGGATCGCGACCCCGATGTCGACCGTCTGGATGCCGTGGCGGGCGGCCGTGATCGGGCCGATCGTGGTCCCGCACGGCATCGAGTTGTTGGAGACGAACGTCTGCCACGGCACGCCGGCCCGCTCGCAGGCCGCCGCGAACACCGCGCGCCCGCTGCCGTCCGTCGCGTACCGCTGGTTGACGTTGACCTTCAGGATCGGGCCGCCGTTGGCGCGCGGGTGGTGCGAGGGGTCGTGCCGCTCCGCGTAGTTGGGGTGGACGGCGTGGCCCGTGTCCGAGGACAGGCAGATGGTGCCCGCGAAGGCCCGCGCGCGGTCCTCGAACGAGCCCCCGCGGGCGAAGACTGAACGTTCCAGCACGTTGCCCAGCAGCGGTCCGTCCGCCCCCGTGTCCGACTGCGAGCCGTTCTCCTCGTGGTCGAAGGCGGCCAGGACGGGGATGTGGTCCAGCTGCTCGGCGGTCGAGACGGCGACCAGCGCCGCGACGCCCGCGTGCACCGAGATCAGGTTGTCCATCCGCGGCCCGGCGACGAGCTCCTGGTCGCGGCCCAGGTAGGCGGGCGGCTCGATCGAGTGGACCATCAGGTCCCAGCCGGCCACCGAGCCCTGCTCCAGGCCCTCTTCCTCCTCCAGGAAGGCGATGAGGTCGCCCTCCTGCACCTCGCCCAGGCCCCAGATCGGCTGCATGTGCCGCTGCTTGTCGAGCTTGAGCCCGTCGCTGTTGACCGACCGGTCCAGGTGCACGGCCAGCTGCGGGACGCGCAGCAGCGCGCGGTCCACGTTGACCAGCCGCTCGGAGCCGTCGCGCAGGGTGAGCCGCCCCGCCAGGCCCAGGTCCCGGTCCAGCCAGGTGTTGAGCAGGGTTCCGCCGTAGATCTCGACCGCGATCTGCCGCCAGCCCTGGGAGCCCGTGTCGGGCATCGGCTTGACGCGCAGGTTGGGGGAGTCGGTGTGCGCGCCGATGATCCGGAACGGGGTGTGCGCGACCGCGCCTTCCGGGACGAACCAGGCGACGAGTGCGCCGCCGCGGAGCACGAACCGGCCCCCGCTGCCCGCGTCCCAGGCGTCCGTTTCCGCCAACTGCCTGAACCCGGCCTTCTCCAGCCGCTCGGCCGCCTCGGCCACGGCGTGGTACGGCGACGGACTGGCCGTCAAAAAGGTCATCAGATCGTCGGTGTGGCCGCGATCGAAGCGGGCGGGAGAGCTCATGTGGTTCACCTTAACGACGGTCGTGTTCGCCATGGCCGGACTGCGGCGGATAGCCGATACGCCCGGTGGTGCGGGCTGTGTGGTCCGCTTTCCCGGCGGCGTCTCAGCCCGGCGGTCGCTCGAATCGGCGCTGCAGCTGCCTGCGCTCGCCCCGGCGGATGCGCGGGAGCATCTCCGGGGTCGTCGCGGAGCGCTGCGCGCGTCTCTTGCGTCCGGCGCAGAAGATACAGGCCTCCCCGGGCGGAGCGTCGGGGTCGATCGGCGCGCCGGGATGTTCGGAGCATCCCGAGGCGTTGCGCGGCCGGGACAGTTCGCGGGCCACGATGAACGCGCGGTGGAGATCGTCCGCGATGGCGACGAAGTCCTCGGCGGGCGAGGAGAAGCCGAGGTGGAACCGGCGGTCCTCCACGGTCCGCAGGTGGGCGCGCAGGGCGTGCAGGGTGTACGGCGGGTCCGGTACGGGATAGCCGAGCCGGCGCTGCTCCCCCGCCGGCGGGGCGGCGGCCGGGCGGGCGCCGCGGCCGCCCTGGGCGCGCAGGCCGAGCCGGCGCCGGTCGTTGCAGATCAGGCAGCGGCCCCAGCCGTCGGGCGCCTCGGGGTCGAGGGCGCCGTTGGGGTGCTCGGGGCAGCCGGTGTAGCTCTTGGCGGGGGCGAGCCCGGCGGCGGTCTGGAACGCGGTGTAGAGGGCGTCGGCCACGGCTTCGTACTCCGCGGGGTGGGAGCCGTCGTACAGCTCCCTCAGGTGGTCGCCGAGGCTGCCCAGGGCGGCTTGCAGCTCGCGGAGGGCGTACGGCCGCCCGGTCGGGACGGAGTACCCCCTGCTGTTGCCGTGCTGCTCCTGTGGGCTCATGCGAAAAGCGTCCCACGGACGACCGACAACCCGGGAATCCGGCTGTTGCGCGGCCCGTACGGCCGGGCGGCCGGCCCGGCCGCGTCCCCTGCCCGGCCGGCGTGATCGGCCGTGTGACCCGCCCGGCTGCGGCGGCGCGCCCGTCCCGGGCCGGGCCCGCAGGGTCGCCGCAACGGCAGCGGCCGGACCCCCGCACGGAGGTCCGGCCGCTGCGTGTACGTACACCGCGTACAGATGTGGAACGAGCGCCGCAGGCTAGAAGGCGGCCTCGTCGAGCTCCATCAGGGAGTTGTCGACGGCCTCGGCCAGGCTGCGCTGGACCGAGACGCCCGGCAGGACCTCCGCGGCGAAGAACTTCGCCGCCGCGATCTTGCCCTGGTAGAAGGGGACGTCCTTGCTGGAGGCGCCCGCCAGCTTCTCGGCGGCCACGGCCGCGCCCTTGAGCAGCAGGTATCCGACGACCACGTCGCCCGAGGCCATCAGCAGGCGGGTGGTGTTCTGGCCGACCTTGTAGATGTTCTTGACGTCCTCGCCGGTGGCGGTGAGGTCGACGATCATCTGGCCGACGATGGCCTCCAGGTCGACGGCGGCCTTGGCGAGCGCGTCGCGGGCACCGGCCAGCTCCTCGCCGCCGACGGCCTCGGCCAGGAACTTCTTGATCGTCTCGGAGAGGACGTTCAGCGAGGCGCCCTGGTCGCGGACGATCTTCCGGAAGAAGAAGTCCTGGCCCTGGATCGCGGTGGTGCCCTCGTAGAGGGTGTCGATCTTGGCGTCCCGGATGTACTGCTCGACCGGGTACTCCTGCAGGTAGCCGGAGCCGCCGAAGGTCTGCAGGGACTGCGCGAGCTGCTCGTAGGACTTCTCCGAGCCGTAGCCCTTCACGATCGGCAGGAGCAGGTCGTTCAGGCCGACCAGCGCGGAGGCGTCCTCGCCCGCGGCCTGCTTGAGCTGGATCTCGTCCTGGACGGACGCGGTGTACAGGACGAGGGCGCGCATGCCCTCGGCGTACGCCTTCTGCGTCATCAGCGAGCGGCGCACGTCGGGGTGGTGCGTGATGGTGACCTTGGGCGCGGTCTTGTCCATGAAGTTCGCGAGGTCCGGGCCCTGCACGCGCTCCTTGGCGTACTCCAGCGCGTTCAGGTAGCCGGTGGAGAGCGTCGCGATGGCCTTCGTGCCGACCATCATGCGGGCGAACTCGATGATCATGAACATCTGGCGGATGCCGTCGTGCTTGTCGCCGATCAGCCACCCCTTGGCGGGGTGCTGGTCGCCGAAGGTCATCTCGCAGGTGTTGGACGCCTTGAGGCCCATCTTGTGCTCGACGTTCGTCGCGTAGACGCCGTTGCGCTCGCCCAGCTCGCCGGTCTCCCAGTCGAAGTGGAACTTCGGGACCAGGAAGAGGGACAGGCCCTTGGTGCCCGGGCCGTGGCCCTCGGGGCGCGCGAGGACGTAGTGAAGGATGTTCTCCTCCATGTCGTGCTCACCGGACGTGATGAAGCGCTTGACGCCCTCGATGTGCCAGGAGCCGTCCTCCTGCTGGACCGCCTTGGTGCGGCCGGCGCCCACGTCCGAGCCGGCGTCCGGCTCGGTGAGGACCATGGTGGAGCCCCAGCGCTTCTCGACCGCGATCTGGGCGATCTTCTTCTGCGCCTCGTTGCCCTCCTCGAAGAGGACGCCGGCGAACGCCGGGCCCGAGGAGTACATCCAGACGGCCGGGTTGGAGCCGAGCAGCAGCTCCGCGTAGGCCCAGATCAGGGAGCGCGGCGAGGTGGTGCCGCCGATCTCCTCGGGCAGGCCCAGGCGCCAGTACTCGGAGTCCATGAAGGCCTGGTAGCTCTTCTTGAAGGAGGCCGGGACCGGCGCGGTGTTGGTGGCCGGGTCGAAGACCGGCGGGTTGCGGTCGGCGTCCGCGAAGGACTCGGCCAGCTCGTTCTCCGCGAGCCGGGCGATCTCGGACAGCACGCTCTTGGCGGTCTCGGTGTCCATCTCGCCGAACGGGCCGGTGCCGTACAGCTTGTCGCGGCCGAGCACCTCGAAGAGGTTGAACTCGATGTCGCGGAGATTCGACTTGTAGTGCCCCATGGCGACGGCTCCGTTAAGGCTCGGGGAGACAGATTCCTCGTACATACCAATCGGTAACAACATGATGCTACCCGCGGGTAATAACGGCAACCCTTCGGTGACGACTGTGACCAGTGTCAAATCGCGCGCACGAGCTTCGGTCTCGGAACCGTGGAGAACCCCTGGAGCGCGCCCGGCGGCTCCGTGCCCTCGGTAGGCTGACCGCCATGTACGGCTACGACCAGAACCCGGGTGCCCAGCAGCAGTACGCCCCGCCGCAGCAGCAGATGCCCGGCGCCGGGTACGGAGAGCAGCCGCTGTACCCCGAGCCCTCGCCGCCGTCGCTGGCCGACGCGGTGCGGGCCTTCACGACCGGGTCGCTGTCCGCCGAGGACTTCCAGCAGATCTTCGCCACCTCGAAGGTGTACTGCCCGCGCGGCGACACCCCGGGCTTCCTGGCGCTGCACAACACGCAGCAGCCGGTGATCCCGATGTTCACCACGCTCAAGGAGCTCCGCCGGTACGCGGGCAAGGAGTCCAAGTACTTCGTGATCACCGGCGCGGAGGTGATCGACCTGCTGCCGACCGGGTACGGCTTCGTCCTCGACATGGAGGGCGACCACCGCATGGTCTTCGACGCGAAGGCCGTGGAGCAGATGGTCGACTTCGCCATGCGCCGCATGTACGGCTAGCCGCTGCAGGCGCGTGGCCGCGCCGGTGGTGGAGGGCCCGCCCAGGAACCCGGAGCCCGCCCTGTGACCGCCGTGTGCGGCCGGGGCGGGCTTTCCGGTGTTCCGGGGTCTCAGGAGTGCGGCGCGTTCCGGGGTCTCAGGCGGTACGGCGGGAGCGGCCGGCTCAGGCGGTGCGGCGGGAGCGGCGCCACAGCACCGCCGCCGCCGCGCCGGCGGCCAGCGCCCCGGCCGCGTACGCCCACAGCGGCGTCAGCCCCGGCCGGTGGGCGAGCGAGAGCCGGATGCCCGCGAAGGCGAGGACGGCGACGACGTAGTCGGTGCCCTCGGCCCCGTCGCGGGCGGTGGCCCAGCGCAGCAGCAGGCAGCCCGCCAGGCACAGCGCGCCCCACGTGGCCAGGTACGGCCACGGCGAACCCGGCAGTGGGGTCATCGGCATCCCGGTGGCCGCCCACCGCCATGCCGCCCACCCGAGCGCGACGAGCGCCGCCGAGGCGCCCGCGGCTCTGCCCAGAAGCCTCACGAAGGTGCCGAAACGCTTGGCCATGCCGTCTCCCCAGGCGGTCGTTCGGGTGCTCTGCCCCCGGTAGGACGGCGTTTCGGGGTCGCTGGTTGTCCCGGGAATGACGGCGCGCGGTGCGCTGTTCTGTCGGGTGTGGCAGAAAGTTCGAGTTTCAACTAAACTCGGCGCAGAAGGAGGTTCCGACCATGCCTGCAGTGACTGTGGAGAACCCGTTGACGCTCCCCCGCGTCGCAGAGCCCACCCCGGAGACCGCCGCCCGCAAGGTGCTGGCCGTCACGACCGCCCCGGGCGGCTTCGAGGGCGAGGGATTCCCGGTGCGCCGCGCGTTCGCCGGGATCAACTACCAGTACCTCGACCCGTTCATCATGATGGACCAGATGGGCGAGGTGGAGTACGCGCCGGGCGAGCCGAAGGGCACCCCCTGGCACCCCCACCGCGGCTTCGAGACCGTGACGTACCTGATCGACGGAACCTTCGTCCACCAGGACAGCAACGGCGGCGGCGGAGTCATCAACGGCGGTGACACCCAGTGGATGACCGCAGGCTCCGGCCTCCTGCACATCGAGGCCCCGCCGGAGTCCCTCGTCGTCAGCGGCGGGCTCTTCCACGGCCTCCAGCTGTGGGTGAACCTCCCGGCCTCCGACAAGATGATGCCCCCGCGCTACCAGGACATCGGCCGCGGCCAGGTCCAGCTGCTGTCCACCCCCGACGGCGGCGCCCTGCTCCGCGTGATCGCCGGTGAACTCGACGGCCACGCCGGCCCGGGCATCACCCACACCCCGATCACGATGATCCACGCGACGATCACCCCGGGCGCGCAGCTGACCCTGCCGTGGCGGGAGGACTTCAACGCCCTCGCCTACGTCATGGCCGGCCGCGGCAGCGTCGGCACCGACCGCCGACCGTTCCACACCGGCCAGACGGCCGTCTTCGGCGAAGGCGGATCCCTGACGGTGCGGGCGGACGAGTCCCAGGACTCCAACGCTCCGGACTTGGAAGTCGTCCTGCTCGGCGGCCGCCCGATCCGCGAGCCGATGGCGCACTACGGCCCGTTCGTGATGAACACCCGCCACGAACTCCAGCAGGCCTTCGACGACTTCCAGTCGGGCCGCCTGGGCACCATCCCCACCACCCCCCGCTGACCGACTGCCCGCTTGCAGCGGCTCGCACGGTGAGCCAGCCCCAGGTCGCCGACCTGGGGCTGCTTCATGCGCGCGGCTCCCCTGTCCCCGCTGCGGGAGAGCGGTGCGCTGCGGGTCGGGACCGCCAACGAGGCCCGGTCCCGTGGCGGTCGGCGTCGAGTCCGACCACCTGCCCAAGCACCTCGTCAAGCGGTCCTGGATGGGCGAGTTCGCCACGTGAGACGCCCCGGCGGCACGACCCGCACTCATGTCCCCGGCACGGGCCCACCGGCACCGGCGTGGCGGCCGCGGAGTTCCGAGGCCACGCCGAAGACCGCCGCCGTCAGGGGGACGGCCAGCAGCATGCCGAGGATGCCGGCGACGCTCGCCCCGGCCGTGATGGCCAGCATGACCACCGCCGGGTGCATCTGCACCGTCCGGCTCTGGATCAACGGCTGGAGGACGTGCCCCTCCAGCAGCTGCACGGCGAGCACCACGCCCACCGCCCACAGCCCGATGACCCAGCCCCGGTCGGCGAAGGCGACCAGTACGGCGACGGCCCCGGAGATGAAGGCGCCGAGGTACGGGATGTACGCGCCCACGAACACCAGCGCGCCGAGCCCGACCGCGCCGGGAACCCGGAGGATCAGCAGGCCGACGGTGATGCAGACGGCGTCGATCAAGGCGATGAAGGTGGTTCCCCGCATGAATCCCTCGACCGCCTCGAAGGCGCGGCGCGCGATGGCCACGACGGTGTCGCCGGTCGCGCGAGGAGCCAGCGAGCGCAGCGCGCCCGCCGCGCGGTGGGAGTCGCGCAGGAAGAAGAAGATCAGCAGCAGTGCGAGGACGGCGGTCGCGATCACCTCCCCGACGACACTGAGGCCGGTGATCACGCCCGAGGCGGCGGTGGCGCCGAACTTGCCCAGCAGCTCCTTGGCGTGCGAGGCCACGTCCTCCAGGGAGGTCCCGGCGGCGCCGAAGTGGGCGGCGAGGTCCCGGCCCGCGCGCTTGAGGGAGTCGACGATCTGGTCACCGGTGCTGAGCAGGGCGTGCACGACGACGTACGTGGCCCCGCCGGCCACCGCCAGCACGGCGAGGCAGGTGAGGGCGGCGGCGAGCGAGCGGTGCACCTTCATCCGGACCAGCCGGCGGTACAGCGGCCCGAGCAGGGCCGTGCCGAGCAGGGCGAGCAGGACGGGCGTGACGGCGGTCCGGAAGACGTAGCACAACCAGACGCCGATCGCGAGCACACCGGTGACGAGCAGCACGACGACGCACCAGGCGGCGAGGCGGCGTACCGGCTCGGGCAGGAGGGATGAGCTCAGCACACGGTCATCCAACCACGGGGGCGCCTTCCCGCCCGGTACGCTGCGCGGCGCCGCGGCGCCGGGTCAGGAGGGTTCGGGGTCGGGGTCCCGGCCGCTGTCCGCGTCCAGGAGGTCCACCTCGTCCAGGAGATCCACCGCGTCCACGTGATCCACCTCGTCCAAGTCGTCCAGGCCGCCCAAGTCGTCCAGGCCCAGGGCCGCGGCCAGGTCCGGGGCGGCGTCCGGGGCGGGGTCCGCGTCCGGGAGGCCGGAATCCGGCTTGGAGAGCTCGTGCAGCTCGAACCAGATCGACTTGCCCTCGCCCCGCGGGTCCACGCCCCAGGAGTCCGCCAGCATCTCCATCAGCAGGACGCCGCGGCCGCTCGACGCCATCTCCCCGGGCTGCCGCTTGTGCGGCAGTTCGTCGCTGGCGTCCGCCACCTCCACGCGCAGCCGCCGCGTCCCCGGTTCGCCCACCGCCTCCGCCACGAGGAGCGCGTCGCCGTCCGTGTGCATGAGGACGTTGGTCACCATCTCGGAGACCATGAGCACCGCCGAGTCCACCTGCTCCGGGTCCGCCCAGTCGTGCAGCAGCTCCTTGATCTGCTGCCGGGCACCCGTGACCCGCTCGGGCTCGGCCTGCGCCACGGTCAGCATCGTGCGGCGCCCCGGCCGGGCGGGGTGCGCGGTGTCGGTGCCGCAGCCGCAGCGCCCGCCCTCGCGGCACAGCAGGACCACGGCTATGTCGTCCTCGCGCCGGTCCGCGAGCGGACCCGTGGTGTGGTGCGAGGAAGGGCCGTGCACGGCCTGGACCAGCAGGTCGGCCAGCTTTTCGAGGTGTGCCCGCGCCTCGTGTCCCTGCCGCTCGTCGGCCCCGTGCAGGTCGGACTCCAGGATCGCCCGCAGCCGGGCCCAGCCGGTGTCCAGGTCGTGGCCGCCGGTCTCGATGAGCCCGTCGGTGCACAGCATCATCGTCTCGCCGGGCTCCAGCGTGAACCGCGTCGTCGGGTAGTCGGTGTCCGGGACGATGCCGAGCGGCAGGCCTCCCGAGGTGGGCCGCATCATCACCGTGCCGTCCGTCATCCGGATCGCCGGCTCGGGGTGGCCGGCCCGGGCCACCTCCAGCCGCCCGGTCTGCGGGTCGCACTCCGCGTACAGGCAGGTCGCGAAGCGGGGGCTGTGGAAGTCGGAGTCCGGGTCGCCCTGCGCGGAGCACAGCCCGGCCAGGAAGCGGGAGGCGCGGGAGAGCACCGCATCGGGCCGGTGGCCCTCGGAGGCGTACGCGCGCACCGCGATCCGCAGCTGGCCCATCAGGCCGGCGGCCCGTACGTCGTGCCCCTGGACATCGCCGATCACCAGCGCGAAACGGCCCGAGGGCAGCGGGATCACGTCGTACCAGTCGCCGCCGACCTGGAGGCCGCCGCCGGTGGGGACGTACCGGGCGGCGATCCGCATGCCCGGGATCTCCGGTCCGAGCGTCGGCATCATCGACCGCTGGAGGCCGGTCGTGAGTTCCCGCTCGGATTCGGCCACGCCTGCACGCTGGAGCGCCTGGGCCAGCATCCGGGCCACGGTCGTCAGCACGGACCGCTCGTCGGGCGAGAAGGACACCGGGTGCTTGAACGCGGCCATCCAGGCGCCCATGGTGCGCCCGGCGACGATCAGCGGGAGGAAGGCCCAGGAGATCCGGCCGAAGCGCTGGGCGAGGGGCCAGGTGGCTGGAAACCGCCGTTTGTAGTCCCCGGGGGAGGGGAGGTAGATCGCCCGGCCGGTCCGTACGACCTCTGCGGCGGGGTAGTCCGTGTCCAGCCGCATGTCGGTGAAGGGGCCCTCGTCCCCGGGGCCGTGCCCGTGGTGCCCGATGATCGACAGCCGTTCCCCGTCCACGCCGAAGACGGCCAGCCCGTCGGGGCTGAAGCCGGGCATGGACAGCGAGGCGGCCACGCGCAGCACCTCGGAGGTGGACCGGGCCTCGGCGAGGGCCCGCCCCGCGTCCAGCAGGAAGGCCTCGCGGCTGCGCCGCCAGTCGCCCGTGACGGTGGTGTGGGCAGCGGTGGTGCCGGGCTGGGGCTCGGCGATCTCCTGGATGGTGCCGATCAGCTCGTAGTCGACGCGGCCCGTGGCGGAACGGTTCTCCACGGGTTTGGAGCGGCTGCGTACGGTCCTCAGCACCCGCCCGTCCTCGTCCATGATTCGCAGCCGGGCCTCGGCGAGGGTGCCCTCGGCGACCGCGAGGGTGACGATCCCGTTGATCTCGTTCCAGTCCACCGGGTGGAACCGCGACCGTACGGCGACCTCCGGCAGGACCGCCGGCTCGGCGGGCAGCCCGAGGAGCCGGGCGGCCTCGCTGTCGAGGCTGACCGTCCCGGAGGCGTTGTCCCAGCGCCACAGACCCGTCGCGACGGCGGCGAGGACGTCCTCGGTGCGCACCCGGTCATCTTTACAGGTCATCGCCCCGGTGTGCCTGTTCAGGGAGGCCGCCGGGCGAGCCAGCGCGGTCCCCGGCCCGGACGGTAACCTTGTGAGGGTTGAATCCACCCTGGTATCGCGAAGAACTGGATGACTGATGCATCGGTACAGGTCCCACACCTGCGGCGAGCTCCGCGCCTCTGACGTCAACGCCGACGTCCGGCTGAGCGGCTGGCTGCACAACCGTCGAGACCTGGGCGGCATCCTCTTCATCGATCTGCGCGACCACTACGGCATCACGCAGCTCGTCGCCCGCCCCGGTACCGCCGCGAACGAGGCCCTGAGCCACCTGACCAAGGAGACCGTCGTCCGCGTCGACGGCAAGGTCGTCTCCCGCGGTGCCGAGAACATCAACCCCGAGCTGCCCACCGGCGAGATCGAGATCGAGGTCTCGGAGGTCGAGGTGCTCGGCGCGGCCGGCCCGCTGCCGTTCACGATCAACACCGACGACGGCGTCAACGAGGAGCGTCGCCTGGAGTACCGCTTCCTCGACCTGCGCCGTGAGCGCATGCACCGCAACATCATGCTGCGGTCGGCGGTCATCGCCTCCATCCGCTCCAAGATGGTGGCCCTCGGCTTCAACGAGATGGCGACCCCGATCCTCACCGCGACCTCCCCTGAGGGCGCGCGTGACTTCGTGGTGCCGTCCCGCCTGAACCCGGGCAAGTTCTACGCCCTGCCGCAGGCACCGCAGCAGTTCAAGCAGCTGCTGATGATCTCGGGCTTCGACCGGTACTTCCAGATCGCCCCCTGCTTCCGCGACGAGGACGCCCGCGCCGACCGCTCGCCGGGCGAGTTCTACCAGCTCGACGTGGAGATGTCCTTCGTCGAGCAGGAGGACGTGTTCCAGCCGATCGAGCGCCTCATGACCGAGCTCTTCACCGAGTTCGGCAAGGGCCGCGAGGTCACCTCTCCGTTCCCGCGGATCCCGTTCCGCGAGTCGATGCTGAAGTACGGCAACGACAAGCCCGACCTGCGGGCGAAGCTGGAGCTCGTCGACATCACCGACGTCTTCGAGAACTCCGAGTTCAAGGCCTTCGCCGGCAAGCACGTCCGCGCCCTGCCGGTGCCGGACACCGCCGCCCAGCCGCGCAAGTTCTTCGACGGGCTCGGCGACTTCGCCGTCTCCCTCGGCGCCAAGGGCCTGGCCTGGGTCCGCGTCGGCGAGGACGGCACGCTGTCCGGCCCGATCGCGAAGTTCCTCACCGAGGAAAACGTCAAGGTCCTCACCGAGCGCCTCGGCCTGGCCCCCGGGCACGCCGTGTTCTTCGGCGCGGGCGAGTTCGACGAGGTCTCCAAGATCATGGGCCCGGTCCGGGTCGAGGCCGCCAAGCGCGCCGGCCAGTTCGAGGAGAATGTCTTCCGCTTCTGCTGGATCGTCGACTTCCCGATGTACGAGAAGGACGAGGAGACCGGCCGGATCGACTTCTCGCACAACCCCTTCTCCATGCCCCAGGGCGGCATGAAGGACCTGGAGGAGAAGGACCCGCTCGACATCCTGGCCTGGCAGTACGACATCGTCTGCAACGGCATCGAGCTGTCCTCCGGCGCCATCCGCAACCACGAGCCCGAGGTCATGCTGAAGGCCTTCGAGATCGCGGGGTACGAGGCCGAGACCGTCGAGCGCGAGTTCGCGGGCATGCTGCGCGCCTTCCGGCTGGGCGCCCCGCCGCACGGTGGCATCGCCCCGGGCGTGGACCGCATCGTGATGCTGCTGGCGGACGAGCCGAACATCCGCGAGACGATCGCCTTCCCGCTGAACGGCAACGCGCAGGACCTGATGATGGGCGCGCCCACCGTCCTGGAGGAGTCCCGCCTGCGCGAGCTGAACATCGCCCTGCGCAAGCCCGTGGAGACGAAGACGCCGGACGCGAAGCCGGTCGCCGAGGCCGTCCACCCGGACGCGGCGCGCTGAGCGTACGAGGCATGAGGAAGGGCCCGGGATCGAGGATCCCGGGCCCTTCCGGTGTGTAGGGCGACCGCCGGTGTGTCGGTCTGCGGCGGATCGGCGGCTAGAAGCGGTCGAGGATGCCCTTGAGCAGGGCCGCGGAGGACAGCTCGGCGGGGGCGGGGCCGGCGTGGAAGAAGCCGGCGTTCTCGACGTCCAGCTTGCGCAGGAAGTCGAAGGCCTTGGCGTCGTGGTCGCCGAAGGCGACGAACTGCCAGTGCACCTCGGGCGCGGAGGCGGCGGCGTCGGCCAGGGCCTGCTTGGCGGGCTGTCGGTTGTCGGGGGCGCCGTCGGTCTGGAAGACGACCAGGGCGGGGCCCTCGTTGCCGTCCTTCCGGTACTGCTCCAGCACCTGCTCCACGGCGCGGTGGTAGCTGGTGCGGCCCATGTGGCCGAGCTCGGCGTGACGCGCCTCGACCCAGGCGGCGTCGTGGCCGTCGAGGCTCAGGTCGGCGGTGCCGTCCACGTCCGTGGAGAAGAACACGGTGTGGACGGTGGCCGCGTCGTCCAGGTGGGCGGCGAGGGCCAAGGCGTGATCGGCCAGGTACTGCGCGCTGCCGTCCTTGTAGAACGGGCGCATGGAGCCGGACCTGTCCAGCACCAGGTACACCTTGGCCCGGGCCCCGGCCTTCCCCTTGCCGCGCAGTACCTGCCCGGCGGCCTTGTACGCCCCCACCACACCGGGAGCCCGCCGCCGCACCACGGCAAGCGCGTGCGCGGGCCCCTCGACCGCCTCGACGGTGACGGCCTCGGGCGCGACGGAGGCCTCCTCGGCGGCCGGCTCGGCCTCGGCGGTGACGGCCTCGGGTTCGGCGGCCTCGCTGGCCGGCGCCTCCTCGATGACCGGCTCGGCCTCGGCGGTGACGGCGTCGGGCTCCTCAGCCTCGGCGGTGACCGGCTCGGCCTCGGCGGTGACGGCCTCGGGTTCGGCGGCCTCGCTGGCCGGCGCCTCCTCGGCCGCAGGCTCCTCGGCCTCGGCGGTGACGGGCTCGGCCACCTCCGCCTCGGTGGTGACGGGCTCGGCCACCTCCGCCTCGGTGGTGACGGGCTCGGCAACCTCGGCCTCTACGGCGGGCTCCGGCTCGGCGGCGACCTCCGGCGCGGGTGCTTCGGCTTCCGCCGCGGCGGGCTCTGCGGCCTTGGCCTCCGGCTCCGCCGCGGCGGGCTCGGCGGGCTCGGCGGCCTCGACGGCTGCCGGCTCCGCGGCGGCCGGTTCCGGCTCGGTGGGAGCCGGGGTGGGACGCGGCGTGGAGCCGGAGCCCGGGGTCTGGGGGCGGCGGGCCTCCGGGACCGTCGGGTCCGTGACCGGCGTCGCCGGGGCGGTCATGACGGTGCCCGGTTCCCGATCCCGCGGAGCGGACTGCGGCGGCACCGTCGGGTTGTCGAAGGACGCCGCGACCAGTTCGGCCGCCGCATCCAGGGGGGTGCGTTCCGCCTGGTTCGGGACGGCGGCAGCCGAAGTGCCGTCCGACGTCTCCGGAACCGGCTCGGCAGACCGTCCGAACACCTTGCGCAACAAGCTCCGAATACCCATGGGCCAGGCCTTTCGCATGAGTGCGTGCGTCATTTGTCCGTGCTGCGCGGTTGATCCCTGCCCAGAGTGGACACGTAAGGTTATCGGCCCCTCGGCTGGATCTTCGGCAGGGGCGCCCTTCGTGGCGCCCGCCCCGTACAGCACCTCCCCCCGCCTTCCTAACTCCCGCACCGACGCGACCGGTTCACCCGGCGTTCATCCCCGCGCCGCCGCTCCGGCGCAACCCGGGCCTACCGTCACGGCTGGACTCGACCGACACGCTGTCGGTGTCGACGCCGTGCATCTACGGAGGAAACTCGTGCGCAAGCTCCTGCCGCTCATCGGCAACCCGCATGGGGGCGGCCGTTCCGCCCTCACCTGTCGTTACCGCTGCGGCGACGCCTGCTTCCACGAGGTGCCGAACACCAGCGACAACGAGTACGTCGGCGATGTCATGGCCCGCGCCTACTCCCGCCGCTCGATGCTGCGCTCGGCCGCCGTCGTCACCGTCGCCTCCGCCGCCGGCACCGCGCTCGCCCTCGGCGGCGACGGCTCCTCGGCCACCGCCGCGCCCGCCGCCGACGCCCAGGGAGCCGATTCCGCCGACGCCGCGAACGCGCAGGGTGCCCGCGGCCTGCGGTTCAAGCCGGTCGCGCCGAACACCGACGACCGGGTCACCACCCCCGAGGGCTACGAGCAGAACGTGGTGATCCGCTGGGGTGACCCGATCGTCAAGGGCGCCCCGGCCTTCAACCCCGACAAGCAGACCGCCGCCGCCCAGGCCGGCCAGTTCGGCTACAACAACGACTTCCTGGCCCTGCTCCCGCTCGGCAGCGGCTACGAGCGCCGGCAGCTCCTCGTCGCCAACCACGAGTACACCGACGAAAACCTGATGTTCAAGGGCTACGACCCGGCGAACCCGACCCGCGAGCAGGTCGAGACGGCCTGGGCGGCGCACGGCCTCGGCGTGGTCGTCGTCCAGGAGGACCACCGCAGCGGCAAGCTGACCGCCGTGGGCCGCCACCAGCTCAACCGCCGCCTCACCGCGACCAGCGAGTTCAGGCTCAGCGGCCCCGTCGCCGGCAGCGCCCTGGTGAAGACCTCCGCGGACGCCACCGGCACCAAGGTGCTCGGCACGCTCAACAACTGCTCCGGCGGCACCACCCCGTGGGGCACCACGCTCCACGGCGAGGAGAACTTCAACGAGTACTTCGCCAACGCCGGCCAGGTCATCGACCCGGTCCAGGCCGCCCGGCTGAAGCGCTACGGCGTGACCACCGGCGCCACCGAGCGCAAGTGGGAGCGCTTCGACAAGCGCTTCGACGTGCTCCAGGAGCCCAACGAGCCGCACCGCTTCGGCTGGGTCGTCGAGCTCGACCCGTACGACCCGAACTCCACCCCGCGCAAGCGCACCGCGCTCGGCCGCTTCAAGCACGAGGGCGCACAGCCCCGACTCACCGAGGACGGCCGTCCCGTCGTCTACATGGGCGACGACGAGCGCTTCGACTACTTCTACAAGTTCGTCTCGTCGAAGCAGATGAAGAAGGGCAACTCGCGCGCGGCGAAGGAGCACAACCTCACGCTGCTCGACGAGGGCACGCTCTACGTCGCCAAGCTGACCGGCGACTCCCCGGCCGCCGAGATCGACGGTTCCGGCAAGCTCCCCTCCGACGGCCGGTTCGACGGCTCCGGCATCTGGATCAAGCTCGCCACCGCCTCCCCCTCCGGCAATGTCTCCCACGTCGAGGGCATGACCGCCGAGGAGGTGTACGTCTTCACGCGCCAGGCCGCCGACAAGGTGGGCGCCACGAAGATGGACCGCCCCGAGGACATCGAGCCCTCGCCGCGCACGGGTCGTGTCTACGTCGCGCTCACGAACAACACCGACCGCGGCAAGGCCGGCAAGGCGGGCGCGGACGAGGCCAACCCGCGCAACCTGAACAAGCACGGCCAGATCCTGGAACTCGCCGAGAACTTCGACGACCCGGCGGGAGACGGCTTCGCCTGGCGGCTGTTCCTCGTCGCCGGTGACCCGAAGGACCCGGCCACCTTCTTCGCGGGCTTCCCGAAGGAGCAGGTCAGCCCGATCTCCTGCCCGGACAACGTGACCTTCGACCCGCACGGCAACCTGTGGATCTCCACGGACGGCAACCAGCTCGGCTCCCACGACGGCCTGTTCGGTGTCGCGACCGCCGGCGAGCGCCGTGGTGAGCTCAAGCAGTTCCTGACGGTTCCGCGCGGTGCCGAGACCTGTGGTCCGCTGGTCCAGGACAAGCGCGTCCTGGTCGCCGTCCAGCACCCGGGCGAGATCGACGGCGCGTCCGTCGAGAAGCCGGAGTCGGTGTGGCCCGACGGCCCCGGCAAGATCGTCCGCCCCGCGGTCGTGGCCGTCTGGCGCAAGGACGGCAAGAACATCGGTATCTGACCGGGCCGTTGAGGGGTGTTTCACGTGAAACATCCCCTCACGGCCTCCACCGCCGTTCGTCAACCGCCGCTCGTCACCCGCCCGACCGGGAGCCGGAGGGTGGTCTCCGCGCCGCCCTCGGGCGGATTACTGAAGGCCAGCGCGATGTCCAGCACCGCCGCCTGGCCCGCCACGATGGTCAGGCCCAGCCCGTGGCCCCGACCCCGCCCGGGGTCTCCGGTGCGGAAGCGCTGCGGTCCCTGCCCGATCAGCTCGGGCGGGTAGCCCGGCCCGTGGTCGCGGACGGTGATCAGCGGGCCCTCGACGCTCACCTCGATCGGCGGGCGCCCGTGCTTGTCGGCGTTGACCAGCAGATTGGTCAGGATCCGGTCCAGGCGCCGCCGGTCGGTGAAGACCACCGCGTCGCGCACCACCCGTACGGAAGCGGGCAGCCGGGTCGCGGAGACGGCCCGCTGCACCGCCCGCCCGAGTTCCACCCGGGCCAGGTCCGCGCGTTCGACACCCGAGTCCAGCCTGGAGATCTCCAAGAGGTCCTCGGTCAGCAGGTGCAGGGCCTTGAGCCGGTCGTTGATCATTTCCTTGGGGCGGCCCTCCGGCAGCAGGGCGGCGGCGGCCAGGGAGCCGGTGAGCGGGGTGCGCAGCTCGTGCGCCACGTCCGCGGTGAAGCGCTTCTCCGCCTCCAGCCGCTTCTGCAGGGAGGCCGCCATCGAGTCGAGGGCCTGCGCCACGTCCCGGACCTCGTCGCGGTAGCGGGGCCGGCGCCGCGCGTCCGCGGCCCCGGAGTCGGGGCCGGCGCCGCGACCGCCGTCCGTACCGGCACCGCCTCCCGCGCCTGCACCGCCGCCTGCGCCGGCCGCACCGCTCGCGCCGCCCGCGTACGGGGGGCCGTCGTCGTCGATCGGGTAGCCGACGCGGGCGTCCAGGTCCCCGGAGCTGATCCGGCGGGCCACGGCGGCCGTCACCGCCAGCCGCCGGCTGATCCGGTTGGCGAGGAACACGCCCGCCAGCGCCACCACCCCGGCTGCGAGCACCGAGGAGGCGAGGATCGCGGTGTCGATGTCACGCAGCCTGGCGCGGGTGCTCTCGTAGGGGATCCAGACGGCGAGGGGCTTGTCGTCGGCGGGACCTGCCGCCCACATCACGGGCTTGCCGTCGTGCTCGCCGACCATGCTGCCGGTCATCCCGCGGGCGACCAGCTTCCGCAGCGGCTGCGGCAGGTCGGGCGGGTCGAGGACCAGGTTCACGTCGCCGTGCGCGGTGCCGTACTGGTAGTGGCCGAAGGCGTGGTCCAGCTCCCGGCCCACGTCCTTGCGCACCTCCCCGACGACCTGCCGGGCGACCACGTTGTGCACCAGGATCCCGAGCGCCGCCGCGACCGCGCAGCACACCGCTGTGATGGTCAGGGCGATCTTCCAGCGCAGACTGCTCGTGATCCGCATCCCGCCCGGCCCTCAGCTGCTCGTGGAGCACGGGACGCCGCTGTCCTGCGCGCCCGCGCATTCGTCGAGGGTGAGCTGGGACAGGTTCATGACCCCGGCTTCCGGGTCCCACACGTAGTCGGAGACGGAGACCTTCTTCGGGTTCGACGTCGGCTCGCGCAGGGCCAGGTGTTTGCCGGCCACCTCCACGCCCTCCAGGATCCCGCGCCGCGACAGGATCCGGGCGATGGAGCCGTCGTCCCGGACGGTGTAGACGCGCAGTTCGCTGGAGCGGCCGTCGAGGTCGAGGGCGGTGATCAGCTCCTCCCGCCCGTTGCCGGTCACATCGGCCAGGACGGCGGGCCGCACCGGGCAGTCGGGCCCGCCGTCCACAGCCTGTGTACAGAGCGCGAGCCGCTGCACGGCCCGCGGATCGACGAGCCGCCCGCTCCCGTCGTCCTGTGCGGTGGCGGAGGTGACGTCGGCGCGTACGACCTCCAGCGCGTTCACCCCGCGCATGCTCAGGCCGGCGACCTTGGGCAGACCCGGGACGACGGCGGCCGCGCCAGGTCTCTCGCCCGGACCCGGCGGCTTCGGATGGACGTCCTTCCACAGGGTGCGGGGGGCGTGCACCGTGCCCAGGTCCCCTTCGTTCTGCACCCCCTCCACGTCGGCGCACCCGGCTGCGGCCGCGAGGACGACGGCGAGGACCGGGACGGCCGCGGCGCCGCGGCGGCCGGGCGGGAAGAGGGTCCGCATGCTCCGATGCTCTCCCGGGCGGCCCGTCCCGGCCCGGGAGCGGGCCCGTTCGGGGGATGCGGGGCGGCCGGCCGCGGCCGTTCAGCGGTCCGCGGAGGCGATCGCCCGGGCCGCGGCGAGCTCACGGCGCACCGGGGCCAGGACGGAGGCCTCGTCCCCGGCCCGCGGGGGCGGCGGCTCCAGCTGGGCCGGGGTGCGGGCGTTGCGGACCCCCTCGGCCAGGGCCCGCAGATCGGCGGTGACGGCGGCGACCTCCTCGGCGCGTGGAGCCGGCGCCCCGTGGTTGACCCGGACCCGCGCGGCGGTCGTCGCGTCCACGATCCGCTCGACGGCGACCACCAGCGGCCACCATGCGGCGGCCCGCGCCCCCGTCGGCGGCGGCTCGGTCAGGGCCCGCTGGAACTCGCTTCGTACGCCCGACAGGTCCCGGTAGATGCGCCGCCTGGCCTGGAGCCGGGCGGTCCGCGCCGCCCGCAGGGCCGGCTCCGTCGGCTCGTGGGCGCCGAACGCGCGCTCCACGTACCGGGCGGCGTCGTCCACTGCGTCGGCGAGCCGGTCACCGATCCGGGCGTGCCAGCTCTCGGGCCACAGCAGATAGCCCGCGACCAGGGCGATGGCACAGCCGATCAGGCTGTCCAGCAGCCGGGGCCGGATCAGGTCGAAGCCCTGGTGGTTGAGGAGGTCCGACAGCAGCAGGATCACGGGGGTGATCGCGGCGGTCTGGAAGGCGTATCCCTTGGCGGAGAAGGCGGGGATCAGGGCGGCCAGCGCCGCCATCACCGGCACGTCCCACCAGCCGCGCGGCACCTCGGCGAGCACGGCCGCGGCGACGACCAGTCCGCCCGCGGTGCCCAGCGCGCGCAGCACGGCCCGGGAGAACACCGAGCCGAAGTCGGGCTTGAGGACGAAGGTGACGGTCAGCGCCACCCAGTACGAGCGCTCGACCGGTACGAGGGAGACCAGCGACTGGGCCAGCCCGATGCACAGGGCGAGCCGCAGCCCGTACCGCCACGAGGCCCCGGACAGCATCATGTCGCGGACGGTCCGCCGGGCACGGACGGTCAGTGCGGCGGGCCGCCCCAGCCGGTCGTCGACGTTGTACGGGTCGGGCTCGGCGGCGTGCACGATCGCCGCCGCATGGCGCAGGGCCGAGTCGAGGGCCCGTTCGGCGGGGGTGTGCGGTTCGGGCAGGACCGGTACGGGCGCCCCCGTACGGCCTTCCTCGACGGCGCGGGCCAGCTCCCGTACGGCCGCCGGGAGCGCGGGCGGCAGCGGACCGCCCCGCAGGTGCATGGCGGGAGCCGCCTCGACCAGGCCGATCACCGCGTTCAGCTGGGCCAGCATCCGCACCAGCGCGGGGCTGCGGCCGTGCACCCTGGCCCGCCGGCCCAGCACCAGGTCGTAGGCCTGGTTCAGGGCCTGCGTGACCTCCTGGCGCCGCTCCGTGTACGCGGCTCCCCCTGCGGCCTCCAAGGCGTCGGCGAGGGCCCGGTAGGTGGCGGCGACCGCGGCCCGCTCCGGTCGGTGCCCGCGCAGCGGCCAGCCCAGCAGGGTCAGGGCGAGGACGAACAGCCCGCCCGCCGCGAGCAGGACCGGCGCCGTCCACCAGGGGCTGGGCAGCGGCAGACCGGCGCCGACGACGGCGTTGAGCAGCAGGAGCAGGCCGGAGACGGAGGCGACCGTACCGATCGAGGAGATCATCCCGGACACCAGGGCGATCAGGGTGAGCGCGCCGACGGCGAGCCAGCCGTGCCCGAAGACCAGAGTCCCCAGGGTGACCCCGACCGCGCCGAAGAACTGCGGCACGGCGATGTTCAGGATCCGCATCCGGTAGGCGTCCGCGGTGTCGCCGATGACCCCGGACAGGGCGCCCATCGAGGCGAGCGCGCCGTACTCGGGTTCGTCGAGGGCGAAGCCGACGGCGAGCGGAACGGCCAGTGCGATGCCCGCGCGGACGACCGCGGCCCAAGGGACGGGGGCGGCCGTGGGCCGCAGGCCCTTGAGCAGCCAGGCGGGTGGAGCCAGCGGACGGTGCCGGGCCCGCCCGGACGGTATGTCTTCGGTGCGTTCGGTGCTCATACCCGTTTCCGTGCGGCCGCTCGTGAATCGGTTCTACTGCGTCTTCTGCGTCTTCTGCGTGGTTCCGTACATGTCGGTATCTTCCGAGCTTATGGGGTGCGGCGCACCCGGCCCATCACCCAGGCGGCCAGCGCCGCGGCGAGCCCGATCGCGAGCACCACCCAGGCGGTGGTCCGCAGGAACGCGGTGAGCGCGTCGTACACCGCCGCCGCGGCCGGCCGGTCGATGTCGGCCGGCAGGTCGTCCAGGGTGAGGCGGCGGCACAGGCCCACGGCGATCCACAGCAGCACCGCCCCGGCGGCGATGCCCAGGCCGGTGGCCAGCACGGCGCGGCGGCGGTGCACCGCGACGGCCACGGCCGCCGCGGCCAGCACCACGGTCAGTACGGGGAGCCAGACGCCGGCGATCTGGAGCATGCGGAAGCCTTTCCGGAGGTCGCCGAGGTTGTCGTACTCCATGACCTTCACGGAGACGTGGGTCACCGGGATGCGGTCGGCGAGCGGTACCCCGTCGGCGATCAGTTCCTCTCTGATCCGCGCGATGACGGGCGCGAGGTCGACGGTGACGGCGTCGCCGTGGCCGGTGGTGAGCGCGTTGAGGAAGGCGGCGTGCGCGGCCCGGTTGGCCGCGTCCCAGGCAGTGCGGTAGGCCGGGGTGCCCGCGAAGGAACGCAGGGCCTCGCCGAGCAGGGCGTCGATCCCCTCCTGGAAGGGGCCCGCGTCGATCTGCGCGGCCAGAGCCCGGTTGGCCTGGGTGGTGACGACGCCCTGCACGGCAGGGTCCCCGGCGAGCGGGGACATCGCCGCGGTGTAGCGGTCGGCGTTGCCCAGCTCGTGGTCAGCCCAGTACGCGACCGCGCTCGCCGGCACGAGCAGGGCCACGAGGACGATGAGGACCGCCGAGAGGAAGGTGCGCACGTCACCAGGGAATGCCGGGCCGTGGCGCCCCGCGAGCGGTGCTGCTGCGGGCGGGTGGCGGAGGGGCCGGAGGGCGGGCGGCGGGCGGGCCGGCTGATCCACTTGCCGGGCCGGGGCGGCGGGTGTGCTCTGGAGGCTGGGAGAGAGGAGCCCTGTCATGGCACATGCGGCACCCACCGCCCAGAGGCGGCACTGGCATGCGACCGGCGCGTACGACGCGAGCAGGGAGCAGATGAAGGGCCAGCTGATGCGCGCGCTGCTCCTCGGGCTGGTCTACGGCGTCTACGCGGCCTTCATGAACCGCAACATGGGCCCGGTCGACGCGGGCAACGTCTTCTACGGGATCCTGTGCGGCGCGCTCTTCGCCGCCGTCATGTTCGGTCTCGCCCGCGTCGGCCCCCGGCTGAAGCGGGAAGTGCATGCCGCGGGCTACGGAGCCTTCGGCGGCATCGCCGTGGGCTACCTCTACAGCATGGCCGACCACTCGATCCTCCGCTCCTGCTGGGTGGGCCTGATCACGGGCGTGGGAGTGGGACTGGTGGCGTACTACCGCTACCACACCCGGGAGCCCTGAGCCCTGTCTCCGCGTGACCGAGCCGGGACCGTGCCCACGCCTCGGGCGGCGTGCACGGTCCCGGTTCGGTCCCTTTCACTCGCCCGCGCGATCCTCGCCCCGCGCCGCGGCAGCGGTGTCGGCGGCCGCGGCCGCCTCCTCGGGGTCGGGTTGACGGGCCGCCGGCGGGGTGCAGCGGGCGGCCTCGGCGCGGAGCATGGCGTTGAGAGCGGTGTACGGGTCGATGGGCATGCGGGAACCTCACGGTGTTCGGAGGGGTGCGTGGGCGTTGCTCTGCTGCTCGGTTCGCTCAGCAGCGCAGGACCACACTCCGTACCGTCCCCGCGGACAGCATCGGCCCGGCCGTCCCGCTGGGGGCGGCGGTGCCCGGCTGATCGGCGTGTTTCACGTGAAACACGGGCTGCGGCAACTGCCGTACGCCCGGAGTCCCGCGCACGGCCGGCCGGACCACGGGCCGTGCCTCGGGTTCCGCGGCCGGATCGGATTCGCCCTCGGCGGGGGAGCCCGGTTCGCCCGGCGCGGTCGACCCGGGGCGCTCGGCCCCGGCCGCGGCCGCAGCCGCCGCGGTGGCCGGACCGGCCCCGAACAGGCACAGCAGCACGACGCAGGCCACCGAAAGTGCCCTGGCCAGTGCCATCCGTGCGTGCCGCGTCCCGCTCATGCGAGGGGTGTGCCCCGACGCGCCCGCCCCCTCCCCGCCGCGGCTGCGAAAGCCCCCGACCGGCGGACGAAGTCACCCCTCCGGATCACCCTCCGGATCACCCCGCGGGATCAGCGGCTCGTACGCCCGGGTTCAGCGCGTACGGCGTTGGCCCGTCAGCCGGGCCATCACGGTCGTTTCCCCGCTGACCAGGCGCAGTTGGGCCCGCCCCGCCCGCTGTCCGCGCCGGGTGACCCCGGCGGGCGAGACCCGGTCGACGGTGAACACGGCGATACGGTGATCCGCTCGGGCGATCTCGACGGTCAGGCCGCGCCGCAGCTCGGCCAGGCGCAGGTCGTCGGCGGTGACCACGGAGGTGCCGGCGGAGCCGGGGGCCGGGCTGTCGGTGTCCCAGGCGGCCTCGTCCCCGTCGCCGGTCAGCGGCACGTCGACCCCCAGGCTCGGGATGTGGAGCCGCAGCGGCCGCACCGCCCGCAGCGGTGCGATGGCGGCGGCCCGCGCAGGCCGGGTTCCCTTGCCGGACGCTTGGTGCCCGGCATGCTCCAGCTGTGAGACGAGCCGCCGGTGCCCCGACAGGCCGAGCGCACGGGAGGGCAGCGCGTCGGCGGCGGTGACCGCGCTGGGCCGCGCCCCCTCGGTGCTGCGCAACATCCCTACGCCGCCGCAGAGCAGAGCCACTGTCAGCACGCCGACCACCACCTTGGCGCGGGCCATGGAAGTCCCTCCTGGTCCGATTCACCGGCACCGGCGGCCGGGTCTCCTGAGAGCAGTGGACCCCCTCGCTGCTCCCAGTACCGACTACAACGCGGGACACTGACGGCGCGTCACAGCCACTGCAGCACCAAAATCCGGGTGTCTTCGCAGCTGGCACCGGGTGCGCGGCCCGTATCCGAGGGCGCGTCGAACCCGCCACCGAACGAGTGAGCCACCCCTCACCCGGATGCGTCAGCTGACCACGAACACCACCGCCGCCGCCCCCATCAGGGCGGCGGCGAGGTGGATGGCCGGGTGGCCGTAGTCACCGGACCAGAGATGACGGGCCAGCCCGCCGAGGGCGGCCAGGGCCGTGATGACACCGATCTGCGCCAGCAGCGGCACGGCGGTGAACGGGGCCAGTGCCAGCAGGACGGAGTTCAGCCAGAACGGGACCGCGCCGGTCCAGCCGCGCCATTCCCAGATCGCCGTCTGCATGTACGAACCGGCCCCTCATCGTCAACTCGTCGGCTGGACAGCCTCCTTGGGTGCGGGGGACGGCGCAAGGGAGCGTTCGGCTAGATATCCGAAGGCGAGGCCGAAACTCGCCCACATCACGGTCTGGATGGCCAGGGTGGTGAGCCGGAACTGCCAGATGAGGGTGGCCGGGAAGTCCGCCGGAACCTCGTTGACGGCGGGCAGGGTCGCGTACGCGATGCCGACGGCCACCACGAAGGCGAGACCGGCGACGACGGAGGCGTTCCAGTTGCCGAATGAGGGCGCCAGGCGGCGGCCCAGGATGAGCGCACCCGAGCCGAGCAGCACGCTCAGGGCGATCATCAGGATGAAGAGGGTGGTCCGCTTGACGACGGTGTCGGGGTCGCCGACAGCGGGCGGGTTGGCGGGGTACTTGAGGAACGGGACCAGGTTGACGGTGACGAACAGGCCCGTGGAGACCAGGACGGCGGTGGCCCGCGGGCCGAACCGCCCGATGCGGCCCAGGGCGTAGCAGAAGACGAGCGCGGCGATGCCGCCGAGCGCGACCCCGTAGAGCAGGGTGCCGGTGGCGAGGCCGCCGGTGGCCTGGAGGGCCCGGCTGACCGGGGCCATCTCCTCGCCGTGGTCGTGGCCGGCCGAGGCCGCCTCCTCGATGGCGATGGCCGCGTCGACCTTGGACTCTCCGAGCAGGTACGCGACGAGGAAGGCGGCCACACCTGCGAACAGGCCGGCCAACATGCCCCGCACCAGCAGGGTGCGGGGTGAGATGGAGTTCATGTGAGGGCTGTCCTTGCCGCGGTGTCAGTGGCAGGGGAAGCCGAGGAGGTGGCGGCCGTCGTGCATCCACTCGTGGATGCCGTCGCCCTGGAAGATCGCGGTGGCGCCCTGCTCGGCGCCGACGAGGTAGAGCAGGACGAGCATGAGGACGCCGGCGAACAGCGCCCAGGGGGTCAGCGCGGAGAGCGAGATGGGGGCGACGGCGGATGCGCCCGTCGACGGCACGGCGGAGTGGGCCATGGCAGGACCTCCAGAGGGAACACGCGTCCCGGTCAGTGGTGCTCACAACGACGGTGGCGGGTCTGACTTCCCGTCCCTCGGGGCGGGTTCACAGTGGCGCGACCGTGCCGGGTTCTCACCGGACTTCCGTCATACCGTCGTCTTATTTGTGTTGTCGCGTGAGACCGTACCGCGTTTACGCTCCCCTTATGAAGAGGGCCGTTGTACGAGTTCAGTTCGTTGCACACCCGTTCGACGACTCGGCGCGGCAGGCGGTATTCGGCCGCGGTGCCGAATGTCCGGGTTACTCCGGCTTCCGCGGTCCGGACACCGGCGCCTGGGCGGGCCGCCCCCTGGACGAGGTCGCGGCCCAGGACCCGGCCGCCGTCCAACGCTGGCTGACGGACCCGGCGTACGCCCCGCCCGGCGGGGAGTCCCTCGACGCGCTCATCGCTCGGGTCGGCGCGGAGCTGGCCGGCCTGCCCGCAGGAACGCACCGGGTCCCGGTCGAGCAGGCCGTCGTACGGGCTGCGTCGGTGTATGCGCTGGAGCTGCCCCCGGCCGCCTTCTGGCGGCTCGACGTACGCCCGGACACCGTGACCACCCTCACCGGCCGGGCGGGCCGCTGGAACCTGCTGCTCGGAGCCCCTGTCGAAGAGCGGGGCGGTTCGGGGAGCAGGAGTTAGGCGACGATCCAGTCGCTCGTCGCGATCACCGGCTGGACCCCGTCGCGGTGGACGGTGCCCTCGATCAGGCCGTACATCCGGTCCGCCGCGAAGTACACCTCGTTGTCGTTCTTGAGGCCGAAGGGCTCCAGGTCGACGAGGAAGTGGTGCTTGTTGGGCAGGTTGAGGCGCACCTCGTTGACCTTGGGGCAGTTGTCGAGCACGCGCTCGGCCATCTGGTTCAGGGTCTGCTGCAGCGAGTACGAGTACGTCTCCGCGAAGGCCTCCAACATGTTCTTGCGGACCTTCTTGTACGACTGGTCCCAGTCGTACGCGGCGTCGTCGGCGGCCAGTGCCGAGTGCGCCCACCGCGCGGTGACCTTGGTCGCCAGGATGCGGTCGTACGCCTCCTGCAGCGTCGTGTACTTGTCCTTGATGTAGCCGTGGAACTCGGAGTTGGTCGAGTTCATCACCGTCAGGTCCTTCAGGCCCGAGATCACCTGGAGGCCCGTCGTCTCGCTGTAGGTGATCTGCGCGGTCCGGACCTCCTGGCCCTTGCGCACGAAGGAGTGCTGCTCCTTGCGCGTCGGGACCGGGATCCGCTCCCAGGCGAACTCCTCGATGCGGATCTGCGCCTCGCGGATCGGCGACTGCGAGGAGACGAAGTGCTTCGCGAGGAGGATGCCGAAGGCCTCGGGGGAGGCGATGCCGTGCTCCTTGCCGAAGGCGTACACCGTGTTCTTGGTGGTGTCGGTCGGCAGGCAGTTGGCGTTGTCGCCGGTCAGGTGGACGTCGCGGAACTCGCCGCGCAGCGCGACGGAGACGTTGAGGTCGCGGATCTCGTGCCAGGATCCGTCGTTGCCCTTGCGGGTCACCTTCACGATGCGGTTCTCGGCCTTGCCGTACTGGTTCTGGGCCAGGACGTGCTTGCTCATGCGCGGTCTTCCTTCGGGTACACGGAGTCCGGATGTCTGGATGTCTGGATCCCGTACGCCCGGCGTCCAGCGGTCAGCCCGCTCCCCGCCGTTCGGTCCCGGAGGACCGCCCCGGGACTGACGTGCATCCCGGTCCGTAGGTGCTCTGTCGGATTTCAGCACGTTCACGTGCTGGTCGGAATGGCGCAGATCCTCCGAGACAGGCAGCCACGGCTTGGGGGACCGTACGTCCGTGCAGGTCAGACCATGTGCGCGTCCGCGACCAGCAGGGCCTCGTCGAGGATGGCCAGCCCCTTGGCCACGTCCTCGGGGGCGATGGTGCAGGGCGGGGCGACGTGGATGCGGTTGCCGGCGGTCAGCGGCCACAGGCCGCCCTTCTTGCACGCCGCCCCGAACTCGGCCATCGGCGCGTTGTCCGCCCCGGACGCGTTGTACGGCACGAGGGGCTCGCGCGTGGAGCGGTCCCGTACGAGCTCCAGGGCCCAGAAGGTGCCCAGGCCCCGGACCTCCCCGACCGAGGGGTGCCGCTCGGCCAGCGCCCGCAGGCCCGGCCCCAGCAACTGCTCGCCGGTGCGGGCGGACTGCTCGACGACGCCCTCCTCCTCCATGACGTTGATCGTCGCCACGGCGGCGGCGCAGGCCAGCACGTGGCCGGAGTACGTCAGCCCGCCCGGGTAGGGACTCCGGGCGAAGGTCGCGGCGATGGCGCCCGAGATGGCGACCCCGCCGAGCGGGACGTAGCCGCTGGTCACGCCCTTGGCGAAGCAGAGCAGGTCGGGCGTGACGTCCCAGTGCTCCGAGGCGAACCACTTCCCGGTGCGCCCGAAGCCGACCATGATCTCGTCGAGGATGAACACGATGCCGTAGCGGTCGCAGAGCGCCCGGACGCCCGCCAGGTACCCGTCGGGGTGCACGAGCACGCCCGGGGCGCCGCCGACCGTCTCCAGGATGATCGCGGCGATGGACCGGGGGCCCTCGAACACGATCGTGTCCTCAAGGTGGCGCAGGGCGCGCTCGCACTCCTCGGCCTCGGTGGCGGCGTAGAACGGCGAGCGGTAGGCGAACGGGCTCCAGAAGTGCACGACGCCGGCGGTCGCGCTGTCGTTGCCGAAGCGGCGCGCATCGCCCGTCAGATTGATCGCGGTGGACGTGGCCCCGTGGTAGGAGCGGTACGCGGACAGCACCTTGGGCCGGCCGGTGTGCAGCCGGGCCATCCGTACGGCGTTCTCGACGGCCTCGGCACCGGCGTTGGTGAAGAAGATCTTGTCGAGGTCGCCGGGCGTGCGCTCGGCGATCAGCCGGGCGGCCTCGGACCGCACGTCGACGGCGAAGCCGGGGGCGACGGTGCACAGGCGGGCGGCCTGCTCCTGGATGGCCGCGGTCACCTTGGGGTGCTGGTAGCCGATGTTCGTGTAGACGAGGGCGCTGGAGAAGTCGAGGTAGCGGTTGCCTTGGTAGTCCCAGAAGTACGAGCCCTCGGCCCCGGCCACGGCGAGGGGGTCGATGAGCTCCTGCGCCGACCAGGAATGGAAGACGTGCTTCCGGTCGGCGTCTTTGACGGCGGCAAGGGCGCTGGCGGCTTCTGCGTTCATGATGTGAGCGTAGTTGTCCATGATGTGGTCGGTCCCGTCAGGCGATGTGGCGGAACCGGTGACCAGTGCGACGCGACTCTCGCTCATCTTTCCTCCTGTTGTGGGCCCGGGCTCACCGCATGGCGGAATTTCGTTTCCGAACTGTGGAACTGTACGAAGGTACACCCCGACCGGGCACCCAGGTGCAATGTGCCGGGCTCCGGCGGGCGGCATCGTCGACGGCGTCGTGGGCGGGCGGATCGCACGGGGGTACGAGGGTGGACAGCGCCATGGACGGCAACAGGGGACCGGCAGCAGGCACGCCGGCGGGTACGGCAGCGCGCGGGGCGGCGGGTAAGGCAGCGCACCCGGCCATGGGCGCGGCGCCGGCCTCGGCGGGGCGGACGACGGCCCGGGCCGGGGTGTTCCTGGCCGTCGCGTTCCTGGCGTCCGGCCTGCTGGGCGGGGTCCAGGCGGAGACGGGGGTGCCGGCGGAGGTCCTCCAACTGACCTTGGGCCCTGCAGGCCACCACGCTGCTGGTCATCGGGGCTCCGTGGCGGCGTACGGCCGGATCACCGGTGACGTGCGGTTCACCGGCCCGGCCGCGCCGTCTCGGCGATCGGCGGCCTCGTCGTGGGCTCCGTACTCCTGCTGCCCGTCGGCGCCGGGTTCCCGCTGCTGCCGCCCGCCGCGAGGGCGCTGCGCGCGCTGTCGGACCGCTCGCGCCGGTGGTCCGCCGCCTGGTCGGGGGTGCGGGTCACCCCGCCCGAGCCCCTGGCCTCCGACCGGGCGGCGCGGGTCCTCGGCGACGAGGGCTTCTGGCGGGACCTGCGGTGGGCCTGGCTGGAGCCGCTGGTCGGCGGACTGCTGGTCGCGGTGCCGCTCGCCCTGGTCGAGTACGGGGTCTTCGGCGCGCTGGTGCAGCCGTTCCTGTGGCGGCGGCTGGGCCCCGGCAACTGGTACGCGTTCGTACCGGTGCGCAGCACGGCGACCATGCTCACCGCCCTGCTGCTGGGCCTCGTGCTCGTGGTCGGCGGGCTCGCCCTCGCACCGGCCGTGCTGCGGCTGCACGCCCGCTGGGACCGGCGGCTGCCGGCCGCGCCACGCAGCGCCGAACTCGCCCGCAGGGTCGAGCACCTGACCGACACCCGCGCCGAGGCCCTCGACTTCCAGGCCGCCGAACTGCGCCGTATCGAACGGGACCTGCACGACGGCGCCCAGGCCCGGCTCGTCGCCCTCGGCATGGCCCTCGACCGCGCCGCCGCCCTCCTGGCCGCCGACCACCCCGATCCCGCAGCGGTTCGAGCGCTGCTGCTCGACGGTCGCGAGACCTCGGCCCGCGCCCTGCAGGACCTGCGGGACCTGGTCCGCGGCATCCACCCCCGGCGCTCGCCGACCGGGGGCTCGGCGACGCGGTGCGGGCGCTGGCGCTCGACAGCTTCCTCGACGTCCACGTCGACAGCCGGCTGCCGCCGGGCCGCCGCCTCCCGGCCCCGGTCGAGTCGGCCGCGTACTTCGCGGTCGGCGAGCTGCTGGCGAACGCGGCGAAGCACTCCGGCGCCCGGGAGGTCCGGATCCTTCTGGAGCACGCGTTGGACACGCTGCTGCGGATCACGGTCGCCGACGACGGCCACGGCGGTGCGGATCCGGCGGCCGGTACCGGGCTGCGGGGCGTGCGGCGCCGGTTGGGTACGTTCGACGGCATCCTCGCCCTGGACAGCCCGCGGGGCGGTCCGACCACCGCGACCCTGGAGATTCCGTGCGTGTTGTCCTCGCCGAAGACCTCTTCCTGCTGAGGGACGGGCTGGTGCGCACCCTCCAGGACCACGGCTGCGAGGTGGTCGCGGCGGTGGACAACGGCCCGGCCCTGCTGCGGGCGCTGTTGGAGGAGGCGCCGGACGTCGCGGTGGTCGACGTACGCCTGCCGCCGACCTTCACCGACGAGGGCCTCCAGGCGGCGCTGGAGGCCCGCCGCCGGCGGCCCGGCCTGCCCGTGCTCGTACTGTCCCAGTACGTCGAGCAGCTCTACGCCAACGAACTGCTCGCCGACGGAGCGGGAGCCGTCGGCTACCTCCTCAAGGACCGGGTCACCGACACCGGCCAGTTCGTCGACGCGGTGCGCCGCGTCGCCGCGGGCGGTACGGTCATGGACCCGCAGGTCATCGCGAAGCTCCTGGCGCGCGGCAACGCGCGGGGCCTGACCGGGGAGTTGACCCCGCGCGAGCACGACGTACTGGAGCGGATGGCCGAGGGGCGCTCCAACGCGGCGATAGCGAACGCGCTGCACATCAGCGAGAGCGCGGTGGCCAAGCACACCGCGGCCATCTTCACGAAGCTCCGCATCCTGCCGTCCCCGGACGCCAACCGCCGCGTCCTGGCGGTCCTGGCCCACCTCAAACGCTGAGGCCACGGCCGGAGGCCGAGCCCGGGGGCGCCGCCAGGGGGTGGGCGGCGCGCGCTGCCGGGGGCCCAGGCGCGGCCCGTGCCCAGGTGCGGCTCGTACGATGGCTGCGTGAACTCCGCCGCGTCGCCGACGAGCCGCCGCCCCGCCGGGCGCGGCTTCGTGCTGCTGGTGCTGGCGGTACTGGCCGGCGTACTGGGCATGCACGGCCTGGCCCCGGGCGGCGCGCCCACCGCGCACCCGCACCGCGCCGACGCGGCCGTCCACGGAGTCGTCCACGGGGCCCACGGTGCGACGGAGGACTGCGCGCAGCCCTCGGGCGGGGACGGATCCCCGCACCTGGAGCATGCGGACGGCACCTGCGCGGCCGCCGGAATCGGATCCCCCTACGCCCCGCCCGCCCTGACGGCGGCTACGGCGCACACCCCGGCCGCAGCCACGCCGCCCGCCGGCCCCCAGGGGGAGACCGGGGGCGGCCGGGCGCCTCCCGACCTCGCGGAACTGCAACTCCTGCGGATGTAGGCCGCGTCGAGCTCCGGCGCGCCCTGATCCCGTACATCCGAGGAGTTGCACCACCATGACCACGACCACCACCATGCGCACCCGTTCCCTGGTCGCGCTGGCCACGGCCACCACGGCACTGGTCCTCACGCTGACCGCCTGTGGCGGCGGCAGCAGCACCGCCGATCACCCGGCGGCGGGCCACGAGGCCCCCACGGCCTCGGCCGCCGTCCAGTCCCCGGGCGCCGGCCACAACGCGGCGGACGTCGCCTTCGCCCAGGGGATGATCCCCCACCACCGCCAGGCGGTGGAGATGGCCGGACTGGCCGCGTCGCGCGCGGAGTCGGCGGAGGTGAAGAAGCTCGCCGGCGAAGTCAAGAAGGCGCAGGACCCGGAGATCAACGCGATGTCCGGATGGCTGACGTCCTGGGGTGAGCAGGTGCCCGCCCCGGGCGCCGCGGACCACTCGGCCCACGGCGGCGGTACGTCCTCCGGGATGATGACCGCCGAGGAGATGGCCGGCCTGGAGAAGGCCTCGGGCAAGGCCTTCGACACGGCCTTCCTGGAGCTGATGGTCAAGCACCACGAGGGGGCGATCGCCATGGCGGACACGGAGCGCAAGACCGGCTCCTACGCCCCGGCCACGACCATGGCCGAGGCGATCACCACGTCCCAGTCGGCAGAGATCGCCCGCATGAGGACCCTCCTCCGCCCCTGACCCCGACCGCACCGGCCCCACCGCGGGCCGGTGCGCCGGTCGGCGCTGGGTGACACCCTCGCCGGCGATGCCTGGGGGGATCGGCGGCGGTGCGTGCTCGGGCTCCTGGGCGCACTGCGGGCCCGTGACCGGGCGGGTCAGACGGGCGGGTCAGACTCGGCCGCCGCGTCGAGGGGGCGGCATGGGCGACTCCCGGTCGGCCGCCGGCCCCGCCGATACGGACGGCACCCTCACCTCAGGCCGAGGCCGACGGGTCGGACGATTCGGCGGCGCGGCGGTATTCGGCGTTGATGCGCTGGGCTTCTTCGAGCTGGTCTTCGAGGATGACGATGCGGCAGGCGGCCTCGATGGGGGTGCCCTGGTCGACGAGTTCCCGGGCGCGGGCGGCGATGCGCAGCTGGTAGCGGGAGTAGCGGCGGTGTCCGCCCGTGGAGCGCAGCGGGGTGATGAGGCGGGCTTCGCCGATGGCGCGGAGGAAGCCTTGCGAAGTGCCGAGGATCTCGGCGGCCCGGCCCATGGTGTAGGCGGGGTAGTCGTCGTCGTCGAGACGGCCGAATGAGTCGTCTGCTGTCATTGCACCTCTCTCATGTCTGTCATGCAGGGTCTGTCATGTCGCAGGGAACGCGTGGAGGGGCCTTGGTGCCGTACGGCACCAAGGCCCCGAAGGAACTACTACACCATCTGCCGGCCCTGGTACTGCGCCGGGCTTCTGTTTCCGCAGACCCGACCGAGATGCTGTCGGGCGTGCGGGGATCGCGGTTGCTTGACCGGAGACCACCTCACTATCGATGTCCTGCGGTACCCGGGCCCACGACTTCTGCCCGGGCGATCCTGATGGCGCTCGGCTCCTCCGTTCTTCCCTCGGTGATCAACTGCAACTGCTTGCCAAGCTCCCGGTGCGCGCGTCCGCAGCCGACGCCTTCACCGAGGTCCTGCTCACTGACTTCACTGCTGGGTACTGCGTACTGCACCTACGGGTACTGCCACTGCGTTACTGCTTGCGGCGGCCCCTGATCACTGCGGGCCACCCGGTCCGGTCGTCAGTCCCGTCGCCGTCCTGCAACAACCCTGGCTTCGGAACTCCACCACCGCACCGTCCAACCAACTGCAACTGCGGGTACTGCTGCCCGGCAGTTCGTCTCTGCCGAGCCGTTCCGTCTCTCTCTGGCTACGAGAGAAACCATAACCACGCCACCGTCCAATGTCTACTCTGGCCGAGATAGATTTTCGTTCGCCTCGAAGCGAGCTAGGTTTTCGCGCCCGGTCCACGATCGGTCGGGCGGCCTCCACTGCAGGTCAGGCGCCGGGGATGTCCACAGGCGAGTGCCCTTCTCGCCGCCCGCCGGTACGGGGAAGGGCCCGACCGGCGTGTGCCGGTCGGGCCCTCCTGGCTGTACGGGTGTCGGCTCGTGCCGTTTCCAGGGTCAGACGGTCACCGGGGTGCCGAGCATCGCGGATGCCTGCTGGAGCGGGCTGAGGACGCGCGGGGGCGCCGCGGCCGTGGGAAGGCCGCGGCAGGTGAAGCCGAGCTGGGTCATGGCCCGGACGACCTCGCCGGCGCTGAAGTCACGGCGGTCCTGGCGGGTGATGACCTGGCCGACCTGCTTGACGGGGTAGGTGCGGCGGCCGATGATCACCGACTCGCCGATGACCTGCTCGGGCTTGATGCCCTTCATCGATTCCAGGACGCCGCTCTTGGTCAGGTCGAAGGGGAAGCGGGCGATGACGCAGCGCATGATGCCTCACAGGGGGAGAAGGTGAAGGGGCCGACCACGGTGGGGCGGGTCAGCGTGCCAGGGCCAGGACGCCGAGAGCGCTGCTCGTGGTCAGGGGCGAGGTGAACGGCCCGCGGTCGCCGAGGACGTCGCGCAGCCGTACTCGGTCCGTGTAGGCGTCGCCGTCACGGACGGCGGTGAGCTGGGCCCGGGTCAGCAGTCCGGTGCACAGGCCGTCCTCGTCGCAGACGAGCAGGTGTCCCACGCGGGCGCTGGCCATGACGGACAAGGCGACTTCGACCGTCATGTCGTCACAGATCTGCGGGTCGGTCGCCTCCACGGCAACGTCCGCCGTCCGGTGCACAGGGGTGGCGTCCGCCGGGCGGGGCTGCATCTGGACCAGCGTCACAACGTGCCTCCTGCAGAGATGGGTCAGTTTTCTGATCAAGTGGTTCTCAGGCCGCCGCATTGCCCACGGGATTGCCTGCGGGCCGCTGCACGCGCATGCGCCGGGCAGCCGAAGCGGGCCTGCGCCGACCGCGGGAGGCTCCGCTGCGCTCGGGTCGATCGGACGCCGGTGCGGTGATGGTGACCGGGATGCCGGAGGGTGCCTGGGAACCGGTGATGCGGTTCAGGGCCTCGTCGCCCGAGCTGACCTGGGTGGTCTGCGGGGTGATGCCCGCAGCCGTCATCAGGCGGGCCATCTCGCGGCGCTGGTTGGGGGTGACGAGAGTGACGACGCTGCCGGACTCGCCGGCGCGGGCGGTACGGCCGCCGCGGTGCAGGTAGTCCTTGGGGTCGGTCGGCGGGTCGATGTTCACGACGAGGTCGAGGGCGTCGACGTGGATGCCGCGCGCCGCCACGTTGGTGGCGACCAGCACGGTGACGTGGCCGGTCTTGAACTGGGCCAGGGTCCGGGTCCGCTGCGGCTGGGACTTCCCGCCGTGCAGGGCCGCGGCCCGTACTCCGCTGCTGAGCAGGTGCTCCGTCAGGCGGTCGACGGCGTGCTTGGTGTCCAGGAACATCATCACCCGGCCTTCGCGCGCCGCGATCTCCGTCGTCATCCGCTGCTTGTCGGTGCCGTGGACGTGCAGCACGTGGTGCTCCATCGTAGTCACCGCACCGGCCGAGGGGTCCACCGAGTGCACGACCGGGTCGGTCAGGTAGCGGCGTACGAGCCGGTCGACGTTGCGGTCGAGGGTGGCGGAGAAGAGCATGCGCTGGCCCTCGGGGCGCACCTGGTCGAGAAGGGCGGTGACCTGCGGCATGAACCCCATGTCGGCCATCTGGTCGGCCTCGTCGAGGACGGTGACGGCGACCTGGTCCAGGCGGCAGTCGCCACGGTCGATGAGGTCCTTCAGCCGGCCGGGCGTGGCCACGACCACCTCCGCGCCCCCGCGCAGTGCACCGGCCTGCTTGCCGATCGACATGCCGCCGACGACCGTGGTCAGACGCAGTTGCACGGAGCGGGCGTACGGGGCGAGGGCGTCGGTCACCTGCTGGGCCAGCTCGCGGGTGGGGACGAGGACGAGGGCGAGCGGGAGGCGCGGCTCGGCGCGCTGCCCGGCGGTGCGGGCCAGCAGGGCGAGGCCGAACGCCAGGGTTTTGCCGGAGCCGGTGCGGCCGCGGCCGAGGACGTCGCGGCCCGCGAGGGAGTTCGGCAGGGTCGCGGCCTGGATGGGGAACGGTACGGTCACGCCCTCCCTGGTCAGCGTGGCTGCCAAAGCTGCGGGCATGTCGAGGTCGGTGAACGCCTCGGCGGCGGGCAGCGCGGGGGTGATCGTCTTCGGCAGCGCGAACTCGCCCTGGAGCGCGGCGGGTCGGCGGCCGTGGCCGCCCGAGCGGCTCGGACCTCCGGAACGGCTCGGGGCGGACGAGCCGAAGCGGCTGCCCCGACCCGAACCGGCGCCCGTGCCGAAAGCGGGACCGCCGGTACGGCTGCGGGTGCGGGAGGAGCGCTCGTTCGTACGTGTGGGGTTCATGCAGAACCTTCCTTGATACGGCGCGCATCAAGGAATTCCGGCAGCGGAAGTGCAGCGCGGGAATCACAAGAACGGGCCGAGTGAAATGCGGCAGCGAATCCGACCTACAAGGGATCCGTACGTGCGAGATCTGTAGGTGCGCAGGCGCTGAAAGGGGCGGCGTCGTGCGGATGTGAAATCCCGGGCGCCGATCGAAGGGTGCGGCTCCGAGGAGGTGCCGCCCCTGAATACTCTGTCCCGCAGGCGAAAGCGCTGCGGGAAATGCTGCAGCTGGAGCCCGCACCCCGAGGGATGCGGGCCCCAGCTACGAATTGCGCGTCAGCGTCAGGCGGGAACGATGTTCTCGGCCGTCGGGCCCTTCTGGCCCTGCGCGACGTCGAAAGTGACCTTCTGGCCTTCGGCCAGCTCGCGGAAGCCCTGGGCGGCGATGTTCGAGAAGTGGGCGAACACGTCGGGGCCGCCACCGTCCTGCTCGATGAAGCCGAAGCCCTTTGCCGCGTTGAACCACTTGACGGTGCCAGCAGCCATGTCATATCTCCTTTGGGCAGTACGCCGGTCTCCGCACTGTGCGGAAACCGTGTCGCTGCGATGATGCCCCGCCCGGAAAACGGCCCGGAAATATGAAGTGCTTCCAGGTGGCGCGGAGGCCGGCTGGAGGCGCTTGAAGTTTTGGGTACCACAACTGCAACCGAGATCGACAGTAGCACGCCGCAGTGGCTTGTGCGCGTTGAAGTATGCCGCCCTGTGCGTTGCGGCAAAAACCCTTCCTGCGGTGTCCGTCAAATTCTCAGACCGCGGGCACAGATATTTATTCACCGCGCCACTCGACCAGAGGAGCGTTGCGTCGTGTCGGCCGTCAGACCCGCGATCCTGCGCAGGATGCGGCGGTCGTCGTCATCGACTCCGTCCAGAGTGGCCCCGTTCCTCTTCGGCCTCCATGTGCCGGATCCCCTGGTGTGTCAGTGAAACCATTGCGGGTGTGTTGCCCGGCTCCCAGTCGACGGTGATCAGGTCCTCGGCGGCGAGGTAGGTGCAGGCAGCCGCCAGGTCCTGTTGCGGGATGTGGAGGTCGTGTTCGAGTTTCGCCCCGGTGATTCCGAGAAGGCGGTTGCCCTCGCCGGCTTCGTACAGGGCCCCGAGGATCTGTCGGCGGTAGGCCTGCCGCTCGTCGAGGGTGGCCATGGCCGCGTCCTTTCGGTCCGCGGGCCTGCTGGTGGTCAGCCAGGAACGGGCGGGGCCGGCGACGGTTTCGGTGTCGACGGTGAGGAGGAGCCGAGTACCGCCGCCCGGGGCGGGATAGCTGCGCTGTTCCGTCGCGTCGAAGCAGCGGCGCAGGACTTCGGCGACGGCGCGGGCGGCTTCGGGCGTGGCGGCGACGATGCGCACCTCGGCATGGCCGGCCGCCGGGAGCGCTTCCGTCTCGTGGGATTCCAAGGGGGAGCTCACCACCAGGTGTTCTCGGGTACCGGGAGGGCGCGTCGCCCGATGAGGTGCCCGGAGGGTGCCACGGAGGCTCCGCCATCGGTCTCCCAGGCGTTCTCCCGGTTCCGGGCGTCGCGCCGGTTCCGGGCGGCGCGTATGCCGCGGCCGATGGCGGCCTCGTTGGCCATCAGGGCGCCGGCGGTCAGGACGCTGCCGGGGATCGCGGCGGCGGTCATGAGCCGCGCCGCGGCGGCGGGTTCGGTCTCGGGCGGGACGACGAGCAGGTCCCAGCGGCCGACGGTCAGGGAGAGCAGGATCAGCTTGTCGGGGTGCTGTTCGGTGAACCAGCCCACGTGGACGGTGTGCCCGGCGACCTGCACCTTGTGCGGGATGAGGGGCCAGCGGGTGGGATTCACGGTGACGCGTGTGATGCGTCCCCAGACCTCGTCGAGGGCCGCCGCGAGCGGCGGAAGCTCGACGTGCAGGTCACGGGAGTAGGGCCACCAGGCCCCGTCCAGCTGACCCGCGAGCTTGGTCTTCGGAGTGAGGGACAGACGTGCCGAGAACTCTGCGGCGAGGTCGCGGGGCGCGGTCCGGTCGGTGGTGGTGGTCATGGTGCGGACCTGCCCCCGAGCTGCACGTCGGCAGCCCGGTTTTTTCGGCGATCGCCGGAAATGACACCCGCGTGAAAGCCGGTGTGCGAAGTACTCCCGGTGCTTTCACTGTACGCCTGACCAGCGGACTCCGACCGGTCCGGCCAGGTATTTCCCGGCGGGCGGTGGAGCGGGTGTGCCGCGGCAGGCGGCGTCGACGGCGGCGGGAGTACCGTGAAACGACGGCAGGCTCGCGCGCGTCGTCGGCCGGGCACCGGCATCGGCGCCGGCCGCGACGTGAGAGGGCTGTTCCTCGCAGACGGGCGGATGCACCATGGCTGATTCCGACACCCCCCAGACGCACCCGCTGCTCCTGCCGGACGCGATCCACCAGGCGGTGAAACCCGGCACGGCCCTGCTGCGGCTGGAGACCACCCGCTCCCGTGAGGGCGTCCTCGACGGCGCGTGGTGGCCCCGGTCCCGCAATGTCGAGAGCGAGCTGCCCGCCCTGGTGAGTGTGCTGACGGAGCACCTCGGGCCCATCACCCGGGTCGGCCTGGACGCCACAGCCTGGCTGGGCATCCCGACCCGCCTGGTCATTGACGACCAGGTCGTGCACCTCGACTCCGACCCGGTCGGCGACGACACCGTACTCATCACCCGCGGCGACAACGACCACTTCGCGCTGCTGGTGGTTCCCCCGGACACCACCGCCGACGCCGCCCGCGAAGCGATGGCCCGTGCCGTCCGCGCCGACAACATCACCCAGGCCGCTCAGATCCTCGTCGCCACCCCACCGGAAGCCGCGGACGGCGGCTCCGCCAAGCCGGCAGCCCGATCCTGATCCGGCAGCCCGACCCTGAAGCCTCAGCGGGCGAGGTGGCCGAGGTACCGCTCGACGGCCGCGGCGACGGCCTCGGGGGACTCCTCCGGGCCGTAGTGCCCCGTGTCCGGGACCACCTCCAGCCGGGCATTCGGGTACCACTGCATCCAGGTGGCCCGCATGGCTTCGGGTCCGAGCGCGGGGTCGTTCGCACCGGCGAGGAGGAGGACGGGGGCCGGGTTGTCCTTCACCCGCTCGTGGAAGTCGACGCGCGCCCAGGAATCCAGGTACGCGCGGAAAGCCGGCGCCGAGGAACGCCCCACTGAACGGTCCACCATCGCGTCCAACCAGGCGTCGTCGCGCAGCCCGCCGGTGGTGTAGTCGATGATCGCCCTGCGGTTGCCGGGATTTTGCGCGGCCCCGGCGAACAACTCCCACATGTCGCCTTCGAGCGGGAATCCGGACGCGGGCACAGGCGAGATGCCGATGATCGAGCGGATCCGCCGTGGGGCGTCCAGCAGCATCAGCTGGGCCGCCTTGGCGCCCATGGAGTGGCCGACGACCGAGAAGGTCTCCCAGCCCAGCCGGTCGGCCACGGCGAGGGCGTCCTCGGCGACCTCCTCCATCGTGAAGGCGCCGTCGGCGTCGATCGCCTCGCCGTACCCGCGGCAGTCCAGGAACGCGTAACTGAACGCGTCCCCGTCCAGGTGGTCGCGCACCGGGTCGAAACTCGACCGGTCGCCGAACCAGTGGTGCAGCAAGAGGGCTCGTTCGGAGCCGGTGCCCAGTACGTCGTGCGGAATGACCTGTCCTGTCACAACATGCCCCTGCTCATGAGGTGGTTATGCCCGGCTGTCGGCGGTCACGTGCGATCGAGTCAGAGCGACTCGTCGTACAGGTCCTCTTCGCGCAGCAGGTCGTCCTCGGGGCGGTGCGAGGTCTCCTTCCGGCCCTGCTCCTGTCCCCTTTCGCGGGACTGCTTGCCCGGCTGGGGATGCGCGGGGTCTCCGCGGCGCTGATGCTCCTGCGGCTCGCGGCCCTTGCCCGGCTCCTGGCGCTTGCCCTGCGTACCGCCCATGACGGCGACTCCTCGTGCTGTGGGGTACGGACTCCTCTCCGATCACGCTGACACGCACAGTGACGGTCTGCATCTCGGGCGGCGCCGCAGGCGTGCCACCCAGCCGGCGCCGAGGACGGGCGCGGGTCCTGCCGGCACGTCGTGGCACGCCGCTTCCCGGCGGAGGGACCAGTTCGGCCGCGGCGAGGTCAGGCCGCAGCCTCCGCCCGTGCGCGGCTGCGGGTCTCCTGGCGTACGACACGCCGGCGGCGGGACGGCATGCCGGCCGTCGGGTTGGCGACGCCCCAGGCCGCGCCCTTGCAGATCAGTTCCTTGTAGAGGGCGGCCACGCGGCCCGTCAGGGCGCTGTCGACTGCTCGGTCGTCGGCGGTGACGAACTGGATCAGGCCTTCCTTGCGGCCGAGGGAGATGCACTGCTGGAAGTAGCGAATGGAGACGCGGGGGACCTTGATGCCGGCGAGACGCGCGGCGATGGCGTCGGCGGCCTGCCAGGCCATGGGGACGCCCGAGGCGCAGGACATGCGGAGGGGCTTGCCGCCCGGGCCGGTCGCCATCGCCGCGTCGCCCACGGCGTACACGTCCGGGTGGGAGGCCGAGCGCATGGTGGTGTCGACCACGATCCGGCCGTCGTCGGCGAGCTCCAGGGCGGTGGCGCGGGCGATCGGGTGGACGGCGAAGCCGGTGGTCCAGACCGTGACCGCGGCGGGGATGGTCCGGCCGTCGGCGGTCGTCACGCCGTCCGCCTCCACGGCGCTGACCGCGGTGTGTTCGTGGACGGTGATCCCGAGCCTGTCCACCACCTTCCACAGGTGCGAGCGGCCCTTCTCCGAGAGCCAGTCGCCGAGGGCGCCTTGGGCGGCCAGGGCGACGTCGAGGTCCGGGCGGGCCTCGGCGATCTCGGTCGCGGCCTCCAGGCCCGTCAGGCCGCCGCCGACCACGACCACGGGCCGGCCGGCGTCCAGGGTGGCCAGGCGATCGCGCAGGCGGAGGGCGCCGGGGCGGGTGGAGATCTCGTGGGCGTGTTCGGCGGTGCCGGGGACGCCCCCGTCGTTCCAGCTGCTGCCGAGGGCGTAGACCAGGGTGTCGTACTCCAGTTCCTCCCGCTCGGGGCTGTTCGCGGCGGTGACCGTCACCGTCTTGCGGTCCACGTCCACGGCGGTGACCTTCGCGAGCTTCAGTTCGACGCCCGTGCCCGCGAACATCTCGCCGAACGGCCGGGACCCGAGGTCCTGGCCGGCCGCGAGCTGGTGCAGCCGGACGCGCTCGACGAAGTCGGGCTCGGGGTTGACGAGGGTGATGGCGACGTCCTCGTGGTGCAGCCGCTTGGCGAGGCGGCCGGCGGCGACGGCACCGGTGTAGCCGGCTCCGAGGACGACGATGCGGTGCTGCATGTCCGTGCTCCTGTCTGGGCGGGGCTGCCGTGGTCCGGCGTGGTTTCGCCCCTTGAACCGGACAGCCCCCCATTCCCTGACAGGATCGGAACGTGACCTGCGTCACACCTCCTCAGAGGGTGTGGAGCGGGCCCTCCCCGTGGTCCGCGGCGGCCCACTGCTCGGTCGCGCGGACGAGCTTGTCCGGGTTGACCTGGCTGCGGACCGCGGCGATGCCCTCCGCGGTGACCTCCAGGCAGGTGATCCCGACGACCCGGCCGTCCACGACCGCCACGATGGCGGGCTCGCCATTGGCGGTCGTGGCGTAGATCTCGGGCGCCCCGCCGACATACGCCCGCTTGGCCGCGCTGGGCTTGAACAGGCCGCGCAGGAACGTGGCGACCGCGAGCGCGCCCTCGAACGCCTTCGCGCGGGCCGGGACCTTCCCGCCGCCGTCGCCGACCGACACGGCGTCCTGGGTGAGCAGGCGTACGAGGGGTTCGGTACGGCCAGTGGTCGCCGCGGCCAGGAACTCCTCGACGATCCTCCGGGCGGCGACCTCGTCGATCTCGGTGCGTGCCTTGCCGCCCGCGATGTGCTTCTTGGCCCGGTGGTAGATCTGCTGGCAGGCGGCCTCGGTGATCTCCAGGATCTCGGCGATCTCCCGGTGCGGGTAGTCGAAGGCCTCGCGCAGCACGTACACCGCCCGCTCGTTGGGCGACAAGCGCTCCAGCAGGACGAGGACGGCGTACGACACCGACTCGCGCTGCTCGGCGGTGTCGGCCGGGCCGAGCATCGGGTCCCCGGCGAGCAGCGGCTCGGGGAGCCACCGCCCCACGTACGTCTCGCGCCGGGCGCGTGCCGAAGTGAGCGTGTTGAGGCACCAGTTGGTGAGGACCTTCGTCAACCAGGCCTCAGGAACCTCGATCCGCTCGACGTCGGCCGCCTGCCAGCGCAGGAACGTCTCCTGCACGGCGTCCTCCGCCTCACTCGCCGAGCCGAGCAGCCGGTAGGCAATGGCCTCCAGCCGGGGCCTGGCGGTCTCGAAGCGCTCCACACCACTCGTGATCACGGCCATGCCCGCGATCCTAAGCGCCCCCGGGGCGGAGCGGCAGGGAGAAGGCGCTCTCCGTTGAGCAGCGAGGAGTACGCGACGAAGACGACTGGAGCGACCCGCGCAACGAAGAAGGACCGGGTCGCCGGCCTGGAGCTTCTCAAAACCCTTCCTGACCGCTGTTCACCGCCTCTCCTGGCACTGGCACGTAGTGGCACGGGTCGGACCGTGGTCGAGTCCGTCTGCCCGGGTGATGTTTCCTCAGGGCGACCCCGGGGCGAGGAGCCGCCGCAGGGCCGTTGGCGTGTGGCCGAGGTACTGGCGCATGGTCCGGCAGAGATGGGCCTGGTCGGAGAAGCCCAGGTCGGCGGTGAGCGTGGCGAGGCTGTCCTCGCCCGCGTCGAGACGGTCGAGGGCCCGGCCGACACGGACCCGGTTGCGGTAGCGGGTCAGGGAGACTCCCAGCTCGCGGGTGAAGGAGCGGCTCAGGCGGTAGGGCGAGACGCCGAGGAGCTCCGCGAGGGGCAGGAGCCCGCCGGGTGGCCTACGCGGTGGTCGGCGGCTCGATGGAACCGAAGCACCATCACGCCTCCATGCAGGTCCTCGCCGACACCGAAGGGCGCAGCCGTTTCATCTGGACGATCGATGTGACGCCGGACGAACTCGCTGGTCCCATCAGCGAGATGGGCGAGCAGGGCGCGCGCATCATGCAGGAGACGCTGAGGGCCACTCCGAACCCGACAGACAGGTAGAGACCTCATGGCCGGGGCCGCCGCGGTGTCAGTCCACGGGCCGTAGCGCGCGCTCGGAGCGCAGCGCCGCCCAGGCTGCCACACCGGCCAGGGCCGCGGCCACGGCGAGGGCGAGGCACCCGGTCAGGGGTGCGGGATCGGGCGGGGCCTGGTTCCAGAGGTACAGCTGGTATTGGGCCTCGGAGGGCAGGTTCAGCAGATCGGCGATCCAGCGGTGCGGCAGGAACGGCGCCGCCGGAAGCAGCACGAGTGGCGCGGTCACCAGCAGGGGGCCGATGCCGAGCGCGAGGGTCCCGATGACGCTGCGCAGCAGGGCCGCCGCGAGGGCGGCCAGGGAGATGAAGAGGAGTTGGACGAGGAGGGCGGCGGCGATCGCGCCTGCGGCCTGGCCCCAGGTCGCGGACTCGACGGGCAGGGGAGGTGACGTGTGGACGGTCCCGCCGGCGAACCCGGGGGGCACCGCGCGGGGCCGCACCGGCCACAGCCGGGCGTATGCCGAGGTGCTCAGCCACAGCAGCACGCCGGTGACGATCTGGCTGGCGAGTGACAGGGCGAGTGCGGCGCCGGCCTTGCGGGCCCACAGCACCCCGACCCGGTTCTCGTACAGGCGCAGGGCGCTCCAGGTGCCGCCTTCCAGGGTCTGGCCGAGCCCCGTGGCGACGACCACTCCGGTGAGGACGAGACCCAGCAGGGTCGCGAACTGCCATGCCGCCGCTCGCAGCGCCGACGGGAGAGAGGTGAGCGCCGACACCGAGGGGTCGAGCACGCCGTACGAGGCTCCCGACATCCAGAGCCGGCCGACGAGCGCCAGGGTCAGCAGCATCACAGCCGCGGTCGCTCCCCATACGGGAGCGGTCCACAGGGCGCGCAGCTCGCCGGCCCAGGCGTTTGCCTCCCCGCGCGCCGGCCGCCGCCGGGTACCGGCCATCAGGCGCGGTCCCGGGTTCGGTTGAGGCGGTCCAGCCCGAGCCAGAGCAGGCCGATGAGGGCCAGGGTCGGCAGCATCACAGCCGCGGTCGCTCCCCATACGGGAGCGGTCCACAGGGCGCGCAGCTCGCCGGCCCAGGCGTTTGCCTCCCCGCGCGCCGGCCGCCGCCGGGTACCGGCCATCAGGCGCGGTCCCGGGTTCGGTTGAGGCGGTCCAGCCCGAGCCAGAGCAGGCCGATGAGGGCCAGGGTCGGCAGGACGCGGAGCATGACGGGGGCCGTGGAGGGGTCGGTGGAGATCCAGAAATGGTCCCAGACCCCGTCCACCGCACCGAAGCCGACGAGGTCGGCCAGCGCGCCGCCGGGGAGCCAGGCGCCCAGCCCCGGGGCGGCGGAGGTGCGGACCACCACGACGAGCAGCAGCATCCCGGTGAGGAAGGTGCGCAGCTGCTGGCGCAGCAGTGCGCCGAGGGCGACCGCGACGGCTGCGGCCCCGGCCAGCACGGCTGCCCCGGCCAGTACGCCGAGTGCGGTGTCGGCGATGACGGTGCCGAGGGCGCCGGGCGAAGGCAGCGGGTAGGCGTTGCGGCCGTAGAGCAGGCCGAACGCGGCTGTCACGGCGGCCGACACGCACAGCAGCACCACACTCCACGCCCAGACGGCCAGGGCCTTGGCGGCGAGCAGCCTGCTGAGGCGGGACTCGTAGAGGAGGAGCGGCACGATACTGCCCCGGCTCCACTCGCCGGCGACGGAGAAGGCCGCCAGCATGACGAACAGCGCGAGCCCCGGAATGGACGTCAGCAGCCGTACGGTCCACAGCAGCGAGCCCACCGGGTGCTGGGCCTGCGCGGCACGGACTCCTTCGGCGGTGAACCTGTCCTGGATCCGCTCCAGCCCGGCGGCCTGCAAGGGCAGTTCGGCGAGGCACCCGGCCTTCTGCTGCGGGGTGTTCCGCGCGGAGTCACACGATTGGGGGAGGAAGTCGAGGTTGGCCTGCACCTGCGTGATGTTGTGCGAGGCCATGCTCTGGCTCACCCAGGCGCAGTAGAGGGAGCCGAAGACGAACAGCGCGGCGAGGGTGAGGGCGAGCGGGTGCCGCAGCAGCCGCCGGGTCTCCGCCCGGACGAGGCGGTTCACTGGCGGCCGCCGTTCCCGACGAGCCCGAAGAACCAGTCCTCGAAGGCGGCCGGACCGCTTTCCGGGTCGTAGCCGAGCGCGTCGAGGGTGCCGGCGGCGACGACGCGGCCCTGGGCGAGCATGATCACGCGGTGGCAGATCCGCTGGATCTCGTCGAGCTGGTGGCTGGAGACGAGGACGGCGGCCCCGCGCTCGGCCTCCTCGGCCACGATCCGCCGCACCATGCGCAGTCCCTCGGGGTCGAGCCCGTTGGTGGGCTCGTCGAGGATCAGCAGATCGGGCCGCTTGAGCAGCGCCGCGGCGATGGCCAGCCGCTGCCGCATGCCCTGCGAGTACGTCCCGAGCCGCCGGTCGGCGGCGCCGCTGAGCCCGACGCGGTCGAGCGTGCGGGCGATCCGCCCGCCGTCGGGCAGCCCGGCGGTGTCGAGCAGGGTGCGCAGCATGGCGCGCCCGGTGGACCACCGGTGAAAGGCGGGCGCGTCGAGCGCGGCCCCGAGCCGGTCGAGCTGCCGCGGCCGCATCGGCAAGGCCTCCCCGAACAGCCGCACCTCACCGGAATCGGGGGTGGACAGCCCGGTGATCACCCGCATCAGGGTGGTCTTGCCCGCGCCGTTGAGCCCGAGGAGGCCGACGATCTCGCCGGCCTCCAGGCTGAGATGAACCCCTTCCAGCACGGAGTGCTTCCGGAAGCTCTTGGTCACTTCGTGACAGGAAAGGACGCTCATCGTCTGAGATTACTTCCAGTTGTAAACGACGCGACCCGAGGAGTGAACGAAGGCCGGGGCGTTGGCGATCTGCATGTAGTAGCTGCCGGCGGGGGCGTTGTTGAACTCCTTCCAGAACGTGCCGTTGTCGCAGGACCAGTCACGCCAGGCGACCCACTGGTCGGGCTGCCAGGACTTGTCGATCTTGAAGTCGTAGCCGACCCGGCCCTGGGCGCCGTTGCTCGTGGCGCACGCGTCCTGCGAAGCCGACTGGCTGTTGCCCGGGGCCGACCAACGGCCGGTCTCCGCACCCACGCCCTCGTCGATGAAGGAAAAGTTCTTGACCTGCGTATACGCGGCGAAGGCGTTCGGCGCGAGTGCGCCAACGAGTCCTGCTGCGAGCGATGCCGTTACCACGGCCGACTTCATGCGAGTACGCATGGGGTTTCCTCCCGATTGCTCCACCGTCCCCGGTGGAGTCTGTGCACTGCATGCCGTCATCGGCACCCAGCGGAAGATGATCTTCATCTTTTATTTCGTTTTGGTCAAATGACGGCATGTTCGAGCCAAATTTCGATGTTTGCGTTTGTTCTCCCGGTGGCCTGATCGGGCCACTTCAGGTGGCGGTCGCCAAGATGAACTAGCCCGCCCGTGCGGGCAGTTGGGCGCTCTTGGGGTTGTGCACCCGCGGCAGTGCCGGCCGGCGCCCGGGCTCGTCCTGCGCCGACCGCCGGCGCCCTCAGGCGTGATCGTTTGCGGGCGCAGCCCTGCACATGCAGCAAAGGAGCGCACGAACTCGGTACCGAATGCGCGGTGGCCCCGCCGAAGGCCTGCCGTCCGAGGTGGTGCTGGAGCACGTGGGAGCGGCCCCTCCGGACCCGCTGGCCGTTCCCGCCGCCCCCAGGCTGTGGAAGCGGACACGCCCTTCGTGCCGAGGCGGATGGGCGTTGGAGCTGGAGGCCTTCCGCCCAGAAGCAAGCAGCGGAAGCGCACGGAGGCTTGCCGGCCGTGCGGCGCGAGGTGTTGCACTTGTCGTACGCGACCCCTTGTGTGCCACGACGTGTGGACGACTCCGAACTGACCTGGCGAGGTACCAGCCTGAAGCTCGTGCGATCTCGCCGGCCGGCACCAGCGCTGGTCTGGGTCACTGCTGTGGGCTCATGCCTCGTACGACGCTAGGTGGGCGACCAAGGGTGCGGGTAGGTCACTCCGACCACGCTTGGCAGAGGGAGCGTCCGTACGTCACGAGCGGCAGAGGGAGGTGGCCGGCGGGCTGGACGGGATGGTGCGGGCCGCCCCGAAGAAGGCCGTCGGCCGAGCAGCCGCCCAGGGGTCAAGTGGTGCGCAAGTGGCGCGAACTCCTGAGCGGGTCTAGACAACGACAGAGGCTTTGGCCTTTGACCAGGGCCTTCGTTCAAGAGCGGATGACGGGAATCTAACCCGCGCTACGAGCTTGGGAATCAATGCCGCTCGGGTGTCCAGGAACGCCGCATCCGCTACGTCAAGGTTGGCAAGCACGTCCGCATCGCCGACAGCGTCCTGGCCGCGTACATCGAGGCCAGCACCGTCCCCACCCTTCGCGAAGCGCGTTCCCGCTTCGGGAAGGCGGCCTGATGGCGGCCTGCAAGCCGCAGCGGCGGCGCGAATTCGGCACCACCCGTCAGCTCGCGTCCGGCCGTTGGCAGGCGCGCTATTGGGCACCCGATGGCAGTCGGCGCACGGCCCCGGAGACCTTCGTGACGAAGACCGACGCGCAGGACTGGCTCACCCTGACCAATCCTTCGGCCGGAAGTGGGCCAAGACCCGTGCCAAGGTCGGCCTTCCGAAGGACTTCCGCTTCTACGACCTGCGCCACACCGGCCACACCCTTTCGACGCAATCGGGGGCCACGCTGAAGGACACGATGGTCCGCGCCGGCCAGTCCTCGGAGAAGGCGGCGATGATCTACCAGCGCTCCGACGACGAACGTCAACGGAAGGTCGCCGGGGGCATCGACGCCCGAGTGCGTGCTGCACGCGACAAGGGACCGGTGAGGAGAGCGGCGAGGGGTGCCTGACGATCGCCGGGTGAGAGAGGGAGGTGTCAGGTGCCCCTCCCCTCACAGGCTCTGCGGGGTCGCCGGAGTTGAACGGCACGGGTGATGTTGCCGGTCAGATACTTGTCCATGCGTCGAGGAAGGCTTTTCGTCCGGCCGGATCGGCTGATTTGTGGTCCGCGTGCAGGACGCGCCAGGCGGTGAGTTCGAGGTCCCGGAGCCACAGTTCGCCGATGACCTGCGTTTTCAGGTCGGGGAGGTGGTCGGACTCGGCAAGTGCCTGGCCGATGACCTCTCCGGCTGCGATGCGCTGGGGCGGCGTCATCTCGTCGACAGCCGAGAGGATCTGCCCGGCCAGACCGGTCCCTTCTCCGGACAGCGAACTCAGCACGCACGCCTTGATGTTGGCGGGCAGCAGGTAGAGAGAGCCCGAGGACCTCCACAAGTCCGACCAGAAGCGTTCTCCGGCCGCGGTGGGAGCGGGGAGAGCGGCCAGCAGTCCGAGGAGGTGCGCGGTGGCCGCGTATCCGTCGGAGTGGGCCGATGCGACGACGGCGATGTCCGCGACGCGTTCCACATCGATGTGGCCGGCTTCGAGGCGTGGGTCCAGTCCCAGTCGCTGTTCCAGCTGATGGGAAAGGGGGACGGATGCGTGGGAGCGGAACTCGGGAAGCATCGGCGATCCTTGAACGTAGAAGAGCGGAGAGACCCGTTCGTGAGCCCTGATCGTTCCCATGGCCCGTCGAATTACACGACTTCCACGGCCCCAGTTGGCGGCAGACCGCCAGGACCGGAACCATGATGCGGCTGAACCGGCCACGTCAGGCGAAGCCGGTCTGGCGGTCTGCGGCAGACCTCCGGGTTTGCCGCTCCGCGCAGGCTCCTAGCATGCACACATGGTTGCCAGTGATGCCCAGCAGTCCGAGTCAGGACGGGAAGCAGTGTCCCGAGACGACGCCGAAGCCGGTCGTGTTCGTTCCGCACCAACGGTTGGAGGAGGCGAGGACTCCCACCCCGTTGTCGACCTGGTCGAGCGAGCGGCCGCTCTGGTGGAGCCGATCAAGCCGAAGCTACGAGGCTGGCTTCATGCAGGGATGGTCCCCGCATCGCTGGCCGCGGGCATCGTCCTCATCTGCCTGGCAGGGACGCCGCAGGCCGCTCTGGCCTGCAGCGTGTACTCCGTCACCGCCTGGCTGCTGTTCGGGACGAGTGCCGTCTACCACCTCGGCACCTGGGGGCCACTCGGCGAGGCCGTTCTGCGCCGCCTCGACCACGCCAACATCTTCCTGATCATCGCAGGCACCTGCACCCCGCTGGCCGTGCTCCTTCTCCCCCCTCACCAGAGGTCTGTCCTCCTGTGGATCGTGTGGACGGGCGCGCTGGCGGGAATCACCTTCCGCGTCCTGTGGGTCGGAGCTCCCCGCTGGCTGTACACCCCCTGCTACCTGGCGCTGGGCTGGGCACCGGTGCGTTACCTGTCCGAGTTCCTGCACAGTGGCGGTGTGGCCGTACTCGCCTTGATCGTGACCGGCGGCCTCCTCTACAGCGCTGGCGCGGTTGTCTACGCCCTCCAGCGCCCCGACCCCTCACCCCGCTGGTTCGGCTACCACGAGGTGTTCCACGCCTTGACCGTGGCAGCCTTCACCGCGCACTACATCGCCATCTTCCTCGTCGCCTACTGACCACGACGATGTCCTGCTGCGCGCACGCCCGGTTGCGCGGGGCCGACGCGTTGCCGGTCGGCTTCGGGTCACTGCCGTCATAGGTTTCGCCCACTGGGTGAGGAGGTCATCGGCACCGGGCACACGGCCGATCCTTGGGGCTGCCGAAGCGCAGCTCAGGGAGCAACCCAGGGGCGGACTGCTGTCCTGGGCGCGGGGGAAGTCGGTCGTCGCAACGAGCCGTCCATGGGGCACCTTGGCCTGCCCTGGCATCCGCTCCCACCGCCGCCCGCGATGAGCCGCCCCGCCCGGGCCAACCGTGTGTGCCTCATCGACGGCCAGAACAATGGTCGAGACCGTCGCAGCACACCGGAAACGGTGTCCTGGAGGATGGAAGAATCGTTTTGACGAACGTGACGGACGATCATTGGACGGGTTCGAGGGCGAGCGCACCGTCCGGCAGCGGCAAGCGCAGAGGGGTTGGCCGTCTCCCGGAACTGGCATACCGAAGGCCTCTCCGTAGCCCGGTACATGCCCGCGGCCGGACTCCCGGAGAAGTCCCGGACCAGGGCACACCGCTGTACACGCGGCTCACCGAAGAATGGGCTGTCCGCGGCTCCACCGTTCCCTGCCGGCCCGATTCGCTGTGGCGGCGTCTGGCCTCTCGCGACGGCCTCGGGCGCGAAAAGGAAATCACCTTGCGCCAGCTCCACCGGGCGGGGGAGCTCCACCCCGTGGAAGGCGCAGCCGAGTCGGTTCAGCCGGAGGCACTCACGTGATCCACGCTTCTCTGGTGTGCCGGGGCTGCTCCGGCACCCTCTACGCCGTCTCCGCCATCTGCGCCCCCGCCGCACCCTTGCCGACCTGGGAAGTCGACCATGACCACACCCAGGCCTCCTGCCCCTTGCGCCCTTTCCTGCCACTGGAAGGGGAGGCCGCCCACGTCCACGAACTCCCCGACGCCGATCACGTCCTGACCGGGCCCCACGTGAAGCCGCAGAGGCAGCTTCACGTGCCGGACTCGGTGCCCGCCGGTGGGTGGTGAAGGTCAGGCCGGGTTGATGTTCTCGGCCTGGGGGCCCTTCTGGCCCTGGGTGACGTCGAACGTGACGGTCTGACCTTCCTGGAGCTCGCGGAAGCCCGAGGAGTTGATCGCGGAGTAGTGGGCGAAGACGTCCGGGCCGCCGCCGTCCTGGGCGATGAAGCCGAAGCCCTTCTCCGCGTTGAACCACTTCACAGTTCCCGTAGCCATGTCATGCCTTCCAGTCGATGAACGCCTCCCACGACGTGCGGAAGGCGGAGGTGATCGCCCTGGTTCCTGCGGCACAGCACAGCAAAGCGCCCACGCCGAAGGCGTGGGCAAAGGGGAACTTCCGAACCACGACAGCTGACGCAGACGCTACACGCCCGCAACGGGCTGTCACCAGAGGAAACGAGCACGTGTCACGACCCCGACACATGCGGGTGGGCGTGCCCGCCGAGAGCAGCGGGCGCGCCTGCCTCAGGCCGCCGTCCGTGTACGCGCCTTGGCCGCTGCGCGACGGTACTCGGCATTGACGCGCTGCGCTTCCTTGAGCCGGACTTCGAGCAGCACGATCCGGCAGGCCGCCTCCACGGGGGTGCCGTGGTCGACGAGTTCGCGGGCGCGGGCTGCGATGCGCAGCTGGTGGCGGGAGTAGCGGCGGTGCCCGCCGGCGGATCGGAGCGGGGTGATCAGGCGCGCCTCGCCGAGAGCGCGGAGGAAGGCGGGGGTCGTGCCGAGCATCTCGGCGGCCCGGCCCATCGTGTAGGCGGGGTAGTGGTCGTCGTCGAGACGGCCGGCCGAATCGTCTGCTGTCATCGCACCTCACTGCGAAACAGGTGGAGGAAACGGGTGAGAACGCGTGGAGGGGCCCTGGTACGTACAGCACCAGGGCCCCGAAGGAACTGCTACACCATCTGCCGGCCCTAGTCCTGCGCCGGCCTTCTGTGTCCGCCGACCCGGCCAAGATGCTGCCGGGAGTGCGGGGATCGCGGTTGCTTGACCGGAGACCACCTCACTATCGATGTCCTGCGGTTCCCGGGCTCAGACTTCCGCCCGGGCGATCCTGATGGTGCTCTGCTCCTCCGTTCTTCCCTCGGTGATCAACTGCTTACCCAACGGGAGAGACTGCTCACTGCGGGGTACTGCACTCACTGCTGTACTGCTGGAACTGCGTTTACTGCATTACTGCTTGCACTACTGGTACTGCTGGTGGCCTCTCCCGGCGCCACTCTTCGGCAGCCAGCCCCGTTGCCCATCCTGCATCTGCTCTGGCTTAGAACCCCACTGCCGAACTTCCCGGTGCGCGCGCCCGCAGCCGACGCCTTCACCGAGGTGCTGCTCACTGACTTCACTGCTGGTACTGCGAACTGCGCTTACTACGAGTACTGCCACTGCGTTGACTGCGGTACTGCTTGTGGCGGCCCCTGATCACTGCGGGCCACCCGGTCCGGTGGTCAGTCCCGTCGCCGTCCTGCAACCGCTCTGGCTTCGGAACTCCACCACCGCACCGTCCTGCGAACTGCAACTGCGGGTACTGCGCCCGGCAGTTCGTCTCTGCCGGGCCCTGCTGTTTCTCTGGGCTACGAGAGAAACCATAACCACGCCACAGCTCAATGTCTACTCCGGCCGACATAGATTTTCCGGCGCGTTGAGGACAGCTAGACGTTCGTGGTCGGCCCAGCATGCCGTGAGCGGCCTGCGCTGCAGGTCAGGCGCTCGGAAGGGCCACAGCCGAAGGCGTGACGGATCCGGGCCTCGCCGATTGGCGTCGTACTCTGGCGCCTCTTCGACACGCTCTTGGAGACCGGAGCCGGGTTGGCGCGGGGAGGGTCGGGCACAGGGACCAGGTAGGCAAGGTCGGGCGCGCACGATCCAGAGACCAGGGTGACCCTGATGAACACGATGGCTGAGAGCGTCGCAACGATTCGTTCCGCGGCGGTTGTTGCAGATGCGCGCGATGCGGCGCGAGCCTTCGTGGATCGTCTGCGGCAACCGGCGATGGCCGCAGAAGCCGCGGACACCGTGGTCTTGGTCGTGTCCGAGCTCGTCACGAACGCCCTGCGCCATGGCGGAGGGACCTGCACCTTGGAACTGACGGCTCACGCGGAGGGCATTGAGGTGGCCGTCCACGATCCCAGCCCGCACGCGCCGCGTATGCGCACCCCTGACATGGACGGTGGCACCGGGGGGTTCGGCTGGCCCCTGGTCAACAGACTCGCCCGAGCGACCGCGGTCACCCGTCGGGCCTCCGGCGGGAAGACGGTGCCTGCGTGCCCTTCTCGCCTGGTAGCGCGACCGCTGGAGCGGGCGGAAAGGCCGGTGAATAGAATCGGCTCTCATGTCGAAGCCTGACCAGCTGCTCGTTGATGTCGCCACCCTGGTGGAGTCCGGGCAGAGCAACCAGATGTCCCTGACCGTGGTCACCAGCGGTGCTGTCATCACCGGTCGGCTGGCCCCCGAAGCCGTGTGGAGGCAGCGGGTGTCGGAGGTCCTGACGGACTCGGCCCGCCTGGCCGAGTTCTCCGGCATCTTCACCGCCACGACCCGCCGGGACGGGCCGCCAACCCATCTGCACTTCCATGTGGCCCGCATCCTGCAGGGCACGGTGGGGATCCCGGAGACAGGTGGGATGTATCGAGTCTCGATCGCGGATGTCAGTGCCTGGACCGTGGGCGACTTCAGCTACTCCGACCACTGACCCTGCGCCGCGTAGAGAAGCCGTCGGTACGCAGGAGGGCCCGACCGGCACGTGCCGGTCGGGCCCTCGTCGCTGTGTCCGTGTCGGCTCGCGCCGGTCCCGTCGGTCAGACGGTAACGGGGTGCCCGAGCATCGCGGATGCCTGCTGGAGCGGGCTGAGGACACGCGTGGGTGCTGCGGCCGTGGGAAGGCCGCGGCAGGTGAAGCCGAGCTGGGTCATGGCGCGGAGGACCTCGCCGGCGCTGAAGTCGCGGCGGTCCTGGCGGGTGATGACCTGGCCGACCTGCTTGACGGGGTAGGTGCGGCGGCCGATGATCACTGACTCGCCGATGACCTGCTCGGGCTTGATGCCCTTCATCGATTCCAGGACACCGCTTTTGGTCAGGTCGAACGGGAAACGGGCGATGACACAGCGCATGGATGCCTCACAGGGTGAAGGGGGAACGGTCCGACCACGGTGCGGTGGTTCAGCGGCTGAGGGCGAGGACGCCCAGGGCGCTGCCTTGTTCGTCCACGACGGGCAGGGCGGTGAGCCTGCGGTACCGCATCGCGTGGTCGGCCTCGGCCATCGTCGTCATGGGCGAGGTGAACGGCCCGCGGTCGCCGAGGACATCGCGCAGACGGGTCCGGTCCGTGTACGCCGCGCTGTCGCGGACGGTGGTGAGCTGGGCGTGGGTGACCAGCCCGGTGCACAGGCCGTCCTCGTCGCAGACGAGCAGATGGTCCGCGCGGGCGCCGGCCATGACGGCCAGGGCCACCTCGACGGTCATGTCGTCGCAAACCTGTGGACCGGCCGCTTCCATGGCGTCGTCCACCGTCCGGTGGACGAGGTCGGTATGGGCATCGGCATGCGCCGGGCGGGGCTGCATCTGGACCAGCGTCAAAAGGTGCCTCCTGCAGAAGTGGGTCAGTGTCCTGATCACGTGGTTCTCAGGCTGCCGCGTCGAAGGCGGTCTGTCGCAGGCTCGCGCGCCGGGCAGCCGAAGCGGGCCTGCGCCGACCGCGGGAGGCCGTGCTGCGCTTGGGGCGCTCGGACGCCGGTGCGGTGATGGTGACCGGGATGCCGGAGGGTGCCTGGGCGCCGGTGATGCGGTTCAGGGCCTCGTCGCCCGAGCGGACCTGGGTGGTCTGCGGGGTGATGCCCGCGGCCTGCATCAGGCGGGCCATCTCGCGGCGCTGGTTGGGGGTGACGAGGGTGACGACGCTGCCGGACTCGCCGGCGCGGGCGGTACGGCCGCCGCGGTGCAGGTAGTCCTTGGGGTCGGTCGGCGGGTCGACGTTGACGACGAGGTCCAGGTTGTCGACGTGGATGCCGCGCGCCGCCACGTTGGTGGCGACCAGCACGGTGACGTGGCCGGTCTTGAACTGGGCCAGGGTCCGGGTCCGCTGCGGCTGGGACTTCCCGCCGTGCAAGGCCGCGGCGCGGACCCCGCTGTCGAGGAGGTCCTGGGTGAGGCGGTCCACGGCGTGCTTGGTGTCCAGGAACATGATCACCCGGCCGTCGCGGGCCGCGATCTCCGTCGTCGTCCGCTGCTTGTCGGTGCCGTGGACGTGCAGGACGTGGTGCTCCATCGTGGTCACCGCGCCCTGCGAGGGGTCGACGGAGTGCACGACCGGGTCGGTCAGGTAGCGGCGGACCAGCAGGTCGACGTTGCGGTCGAGAGTGGCGGAGAACAGCATCCGCTGGCCCTCGGGACGTACCTGGTCGAGGAGGGCGGTGACCTGCGGCATGAAGCCCATGTCGGCCATCTGGTCGGCCTCGTCGAGGACGGTGACGGCGACCTGGTTCAGGCGGCAGTCACCGCGGTCGATGAGGTCCTTGAGGCGGCCGGGCGTGGCGACGACCACTTCGGCTCCGGCGCGCAGCGCACCGGCCTGGCGGTGGATCGGCATGCCGCCGACCACGGTGGCCAGGCGCAGCTTGACCGCCCGGGCGTAGGGGGTGAGCGCGGCGGTGACCTGCTGGGCGAGCTCTCGCGTCGGTACGAGGATCAGCGCGAGCGGCTGACCCGACTCGGCGCTCTGGCCGGCCGTACGGGCCAGCAGCGCGAGGCCGAAGGCCAGGGTCTTGCCGGAACCGGTACGGCCGCGGCCGAGGACGTCGCGGCCCGCGAGCGTGTTGGGCAGCGTCGCGGCCTGGATCGGGAACGGTGTGGCCATGCCCTCACGGGTGAGCGTGGTGAGCAGCTGGGCCGGCATGTCGAGGTCGGCGAAGGCCTCGACGGCGGGCAGCGCGGGGGTGATCGTCTTCGGCGGTGCGAACTCGCCCTGGATCGCGGCGGGTCGGCGGCCGTAGCCGCCCGAGCGGCTCGGGCCTCCGGAACGGCTCGGGGCTCCGCTTCGGCTCGGGGTCGACGAGCCGAAGCGGCTGCCCCGCCCCGAACCGGAGCCGGTGCCGAAAGCGGGGCCGCCGGTGCGGCCGCGGGTGCGAGAAGAGCGCTCGTTCGTACGTGTGGGGTTCATGCGGAACCTTCCTTGATACGGCACGTATCAAGGAATTCCCGCAGCGTAGGAGCGGCGCACGGAATTGCGAGAACGGGCCGAATGGCATGCGATAGCGGATCTGGCGGACAGGAATCTGTTCGGGCTCAGACGCTGAAATAAGGTGGCGTCATGTGGACGCGGCAACCAAGAAACGAAATCCGGTGCAGCTCCGAGAGGGCCAGTCGGCCGGATCTCTCAATGCTTACTGCCGCGGGTGAAACGCACCGCGGGCAATGCATGCAGCTGGGGCCCGCACCCCGAGGGATGCGGGCCCCAGCTGCAGAATGCGTGTCAGCGTCAGGCGGGAACGATGTTCTCGGCCGTCGGGCCCTTCTGGCCCTGCGCGATGTCGAAGGTGACCTTCTGGCCCTCGTTCAGCTCGCGGAAGCCCTGGGCGGCGATGTTCGAGTAGTGGGCGAACACGTCAGCGCCGCCACCGTCCTGCTCGATGAAGCCGAAACCCTTTTCCGCGTTGAACCACTTGACGGTACCAGCAGCCATGTCATATCTCCTTTGGGGCAATACATCAACGTCTGCACTGTGCAGACGCCGTGTCGCCGCGATGATGCCCCGCCCGGAAATTGACCGGGAAATACAAAGCGCTTCCTGCCGGCCCGAAGCCCGACTGGAGGCGCTTGAAGTTCTTGGGTACCAAAACTGCAACCGAGATCGACAGTAGCACGCTACGGCGGCTTGTGTGGGTTGAATATTTCCGGCTGCCGTGTGGCGGTAGAAACTCTCTCCGCGGGATCCGTTAAATTCTTAGGTCGCGGTGACAGATATTGATTCACCCCGAGCGCAGCGTTTCAAGTGCTCGCCGTCGGCTGCAGGATGCGGCAGCGAGGTCATCGCGGCGGTGAGGTCCTGTACGACAACGAACGCGAAGTCGCTGACCTGGGGCTTTGTCATGGAGCGGATGACGGGAATCGAACCCGCGCCATGAGCTTGGGAATCTACGGCGCGCACCGTGTTCATAGGGCTTCTGACCTGCGGGGACCTACCCTTCGAAGCGCCTTCCGGGTCCTCTCTGCGCCCCGGTTCCGACCGCTGTTGACCGTCCTTGTGGGCACGGTTGGGGCACGTCCCTCATGGCGGCGCCTCACGGAGGCGTGAGGGCGCGGATCGACTGCGAGTCGCCGCCGGCAGGGCCGCTGACGCCTGGAATGGCTCCCGCACTCGGCCTCAGGGAGAGGATGATCAGCAGAGCGAACGCGGTGAGGGCGGTGAGCGTGCGCAGGTTGTTGAAGAGTTCCCAGCGCCGCAGGATCTCCGCGTGATCGATCGGTGCCGAGGTGAGCGCCCATTCCTTGATCCGGCCGTTGATCGGCACATTGCCGAGCCGGGTTATCAGGAACGAAGCGAGGGTCAGCAGACCTGCCGTACCCGAGATCAGCCGGGCGCGGCCGCGTGTCAGGGTCGCGAGAGTGAGGGAGCTCAGCGTCGACACGGCCATCGCGGCCTGCATGGTGATGCCGTTCATTTTCATCAGCTCGGCGTGGAAGGACAGGCGCATGTCGAGCGGTACCGCGTTGAAGGTGGGGACGAGGTTGGCCGCACCGTAGCCGAATGCGCCGGCGAGGAGACCGGTGGCGAGCAGGGCGAGCCCCTGGAGGAGTCGGATGCGCACGTTCGTCATGCCTTCGCGGCGAGGAAGCGATCGGCCGGTTCGCCGCGTAGGTGCCCTGGGGGGAGCCGCCGGCCGTAGGCGAGCAGGAGGAGATCCTGTGCGGCCCCGGACAGGGCCGATCCGGTGCCGAAGGACCAGTCGAGGTCATCGGCGCGGAGTTCGATACCGCCCAGGTCTGCTCCGAAGAACTTGAGGGTCCTGGCGTCGATGCTTTCGAGGAGGATGCGCACGCGCTCCTCGGGAACCCGGCGGCCGAGGCCCAGCGCGACGGTGATGTCCAGGCCGTGGACCACGTCGTGGCCCAGGGCCGCCTCGATCCCCCCGACCGGCGGCTTCCAGGGATGATCCACGTTGTCACCGAGGAAGGCGGCGAGCTCGCGCGTCGAATGGGCGGCCGCGTCCTTGTGGGCGCATCGGTCGGTCATCCGGTGGAGGCTGCCTCGCGCGTTGATCAGTTCTCGCGCCATCTTTGGGAGCGAGTACCGGAACCCCATCGTCATGTGGGCCGCGGCCTCCCGTACCCGCCAACCTCCGCACAGGCTCGGAGCATCCCACTCCTCGGCAGACAAGCCTTCCAGTACGGCTGCCGGCTCCCGGCGTTCGGCTGTGATCGCGGCTTTGGTGTCTGCTGCCGGGCTCCGGTGCGTCGTGTTCCCCATGGCCTCAAGGCTCTCGGCAGCCCCGCCATAAGTCCAAGACTTTGAATGTCTCGCAACTAGAATGATCAGTTATGGACATTCGGCAGCTGCGGTACTTCGTCACGGTCGCGGAGGAAGCCAACTTCACTCGCGCCGCCGCCCGTCTGCACCTGGCGCAGCCGGGGGTGAGTGCCCAAGTCCGCCAGCTCGAAAAGGAACTCGGGCAGCCGCTGCTCGACCGCTCCAGCCGGTCGGTGACCCTGACGGAGGTGGGCGAGGCCGTACTGCCGTACGCGCGGGCCGCGCTCGCCGCTGTGGAGGCGGTACGGCGGACCGCGGACGAGTTCACCGGATTGCTGCGCGGACACGTCACCCTCGGCCTCGTCTCGGGCGCAGCCGCGGCAGCCCACGAGTTCGACCTGGCCGCCATCCTGGCCGGCTTCCACGAGGACCACCCCCAGGTCGAGATCGCCCTGACCGAGGACACCTCGGAACGGATGCTCACCGCACTGAATCGCGGGGAGCTCGACATCGCCGTGATCGGACTCGCGGACGAGCAACCCCCGCCGGGCATCTCCGTCCAGGTCCTGGTCGACGAATCCCTGGTCGCAGGCGTCGCCCTGGACGATCCGGCCCTCGCACCCCCGGACCGTACGAGCATTCCGCTGTCTGAGCTCCGTGATCGCCCGCTGATCAGCCTGCCGCGTGGCACAGGGCTGCGCGGGGTACTCGACCGCGCGTGCACGCAGGCCGGGTTCCGGCCCCGCATCGCCTTCGAGGCAGCCGCTCCGCTGTTCCTCGCACAGCTCGCTGCCCGCGGCCTCGGCGTGGCGGTGCTTCCGGCCCTCCCCGCCGGCTCGGCGTCAGCCCTCGGGCTGCGGACGCTGGAGATCACCGAGCCGCCGCTGCGCGGCCGGGTCGCTCTGGCCTGGCGGACGGACGCCCCCTCCAGCCCCGCCGCCACCGTCCTCCTGAACCTGTTGCGTACCACCCTCAGTCCAACCTGACCGGCGGCGAAGGCGGTTATGGCACGCGCATGGCACGGGTCCACGAGGAGGTCTGGGCAACACAAAAGCCCCGGGTCGCTGACCTGGGGCTTTGCTGTGGAGCGGATGACGGGAATCGAACCCGCGCTATAAGCTTGGGAAGCTCATGTTCTACCATTAAACTACATCCGCGCAGGGTTCCAGTTGCCCGGAGCCCTATCGTTGGACACTCTACCCCAAGATCGACCCCCGGTGAATCGGCCGCGGGGTCGTTGTCGTGTGTGGGGGGCACCGGGGGTCGTGGGGGCGGGAGTTGGGGCGTAACGTACCGGTGCGGGTGCCGATGGAGTGGCGGCTGGAGACGGATCCTGAACATCCCCTAATGTGGCGATTCGTCGCAGTACAGCTGGTTGGGGAAAGGGACTCGATGGAGCACACCGTCGTCCGTTGTGCCGAAGGGCACGTTTTCAGCACCGCCTCGTTCCCGCTGCAGCACCTCGGTGCCGGCCGGATCGGTCCCGGACGGCTGCTGCGGTGTCCGCGGTGCGCGCGGCTGAGGCATGCCGTGCCCGTGGGCGGGGCGGCCAAGCGGTAGCGGAAGGCGATCAGGGCGCGCGGGGTCCGCTCTCGATTGGGGGTGGCCCGCGCGCCTGCGTATCCTCGGGACGTGCTTCTCTCAGACAAAGACATCCGGGCCGAGATCGACAGCGGACGGGTTCGCATCGACCCGTTCGAGGAATCGATGGTGCAGCCCTCCAGCATCGATGTGCGCCTCGACCGGTTCTTCCGTGTGTTCGAGAACCACCGCTACGCCCACATCGACCCCGCCATCGAGCAGCCCGACCTGACGCGGCTCGTCGAGCCCGAGGGCGACGAGGCGTTCATTCTGCATCCGGGCGAGTTCGTGCTCGCCTCCACGTACGAGGTCATCTCGCTGCCCGAGGACATCGCCTCCAGACTGGAGGGGAAGTCCAGCCTGGGCCGTCTGGGCCTGGTGACGCATTCGACCGCCGGCTTCATCGACCCCGGTTTCTCGGGGCACGTGACCCTGGAGCTGTCGAACCTCGCCACGCTGCCGATCAAGCTCTGGCCGGGCATGAAGATCGGGCAGTTGTGCATGTTCCGGCTCAGCTCGCCTGCCGAGTTCCCGTACGGGAGTGAGCGGTACGGATCGCGGTACCAGGGCCAGCGCGGGCCCACGGCCTCGCGTTCGTTCCAGAACTTCCACCGCACCCAGGTAAGGCACGAGGCATGAGTGACGTACGCGAGAGCCTGAACTACGAGGGCTTCGGGCGTGCCGTGCGCGAGCTGGCGCAGACCATCGCCGACGACGGCTACGAGCCCGACATCATCCTGAGCATCGCCCGGGGCGGGGTCTTCGTCGCGGGCGGGCTGGCGTATGCGCTGGACTGCAAGAACATCCACCTGGTGAACGTCGAGTTCTACACGGGCGTCGGCACCACGCTGGAGATGCCGGTCATGCTGGCGCCGGTCCCGGACGCGATCGACTTCTCCGACAAGAAGGTCCTCATCGCCGATGACGTGGCCGACACCGGCAAGACGCTGAAGCTCGTCCACGACTTCTGCCTGGGGACGGTCGCCGACGTCCGGTCCGCGGTGATCTACGAGAAGTCCCACTCGCTGGTGAAGTGCGAGTACGTCTGGAAGCGCACCGACGACTGGATCGAGTTCCCCTGGTCGGTCGAGCCGCCCGTCGTGAAGCGCGAGGGTCAGGTCCTCGACGCCTGACGGCGTGACGAACGAGCCCGCGCTCCAGCAGCTCCGCGTTGAGCGAGCGGGCCGCCGCGATGGACTCCGGGGTGTGGGCACCGTCGGGCGCGAAGGTCATCACCTCGGTGG